>JAZQRP010000071.1:0-7637 GCA_045629685.1 Candidatus Aphodosoma sp.
TTTGAATATCTGAAAAAAAAATCTTAATTTTGCAACGTGGTGTGTTGTGTGTTATTACATATAATTTATCGCAAATATACAACAATTAGTTTAATTAACAAAATAATTTATAACTTATTATGAGAGTGGCAATTGTGGGCGCAAGTGGCGCCGTAGGACAAGAGTTTTTGCGTGTATTAGCAGAACGTAATTTTCCAATTTCTGAATTGAAATTGTTTGGTTCGTTACGCAGTGCGGGACGTGAATACGAATTTTGTGGACGTAAAATCAAAGTTCAAGAGTTGCGTCATGGAGATGATTTTAAAGATTTAGACATAGTTTTTACATCAGCTGGTGGTTCTATTTCTCAAGAATATGCTGAAGATATTACTCGTTTTGGTGCTGTGATGATTGATAATTCAAGTGCATTCCGTATGGACGAAGATGTGCCATTGGTGGTGCCTGAAGTAAATGCGGAGGATGCTCTTAGTCGTCCTCGCAATATTATTGCAAACCCTAACTGCACAACTATTCAAATGGTTGTAGCATTGAAAGCGATTGAAAATTTATCACACATCCGTCGTGTGCATGTCTCTACATATCAAGCTGCTTCTGGTGCAGGTGCTACTGCTATGGCTGAACTCGAACAACAATATCGCGAAGTGTTGGCTGGCGAACCTGTTACGGTTGATAAGTTTGCTTATCAATTGGCTTACAACCTTATACCTCAAGTGGATGTGTTTACAGAAAATGGTTACACTAAAGAGGAAATGAAGATGTTTAATGAAACTCGCAAAATTATGCACTCTGATATTGCAGTAAGTGCTATGTGTGTGCGTGTTCCTTCGTTGCGTGCTCACTCTGAGTCTATTTGGGTAGAGACAGAACGCCCTATCTCGGTGACTGAAGCTCGTGAAGCATTTGAAAAAGCCGAAGGCGTGGTGGTTATGGACAATCCAGCAGCTAAGGAATATCCTATGCCTCTCTTCCTTTCGGGTAAAGACCCTGTCTATGTTGGTCGTATCCGCCAAGACCTTGCTAACCCTAATGGCTTAACTTTCTGGTGTGTGAGCGACCAAATCAAAAAAGGCGCAGCCCTCAATGCTGTGCAAATTGCTGAATATCTAATCTCTGTTAAAGGTTTATAATTATGAAAAAAATATTATTCTCGGCCTTAGCCACGCTTATGTTGGTAGCTTGCAATCAAGCACCAAAAGGTTATAAAATTATAGGTACACTTGATACCGACGAATTTAATGGTAATTGGGTGTATGTGGCTGAAACATTGCGTAAACTCGCTACTGAGCCTATTGATAGTGCACAAATCATTGATGGTAAATTCGAAATGCAAGGTGTAGCTGCTGAGCCATTGATGTCGGTAGTGGTGATTACCGACGAAAATCGCCAAATGGTTGAACAAGGCATAGGCGCTTACTTCATTCTTGAAAATGGCAGTATCGCAATGAATGTTGATACAGCCAATGTGATGACTGTAACTGGCACTGATTTTAATCGTGCTTATGTAGAGTATGATTCAATCATTATGTCGTTTGATGAGCGTTGTAAGGTGATTGCTGAAGGTGAAGGTTCTAATGCCGAAAAATTTGAGGCTATTACAGCAGAACGCAATAATTATAAAGCAACTATTAAATCGTTGGTGTTGCCATACGTGGGTACTCAACCTGCAATAAAGATGGTGAAAGACATCAAGCATCTCTTTTCTAATGAAGAGTTAGCTGAGTTGTTACCCGTTGATACAGCTAAAGCTCGCACAGCTGAACAACCATATATGGCTGTCGGTAGTTATTTGACTGATGAGGCAACTCCTAATTCCGATGGTGATACTATCCGTTGGATGGATATTGTTTCTCAACACGATTATACTCTTATCGACTTTTGGGCTTCGTGGTGTGGACCATGTATGCGTTCTATGCCTGGACTTAAAGAGTTGTATGCCGAACATTCTGGCGAACACTTCGAAGTTATAGGTATTTCTCTTGATAAGAGTCGTGATAATTGGCTTGGTGCTATTGAGCGTTTGGAACTTAATTGGGTACAACTCACAAATCTTATGTTTTGGGACGAACCTATGGTGAAACGTTTCGAGATTCCATATATTCCATCAACTATGTTGGTTGACCGCGAAGGAAAAATCATTATTCGCAATCCTAATCACGACGAGTTGTCTATATATTTGAATAAATAAAGGACATTTTTTAATCTGTCTTTAGTGTCGAGATTTTGCGAAGCAAAAGTAAGACCATTATGTAAAGAGAGTTTTATGTTCTTATGTCTTTCTGTCTTAAAATAAAAAATGACAAACAAAATATTCCCTGCAGAGTGGGCACCACAACAGTTTGTGCAACTCACATGGCCTCATGCCGACACCGATTGGGCATATATGCTTGATGAGGTGCAAGCGTGTTTCAAAAATATAGCACGCGAAGTGGCTAAGCGTCAGCAACTACTTATTGTTGCGCCAGATGTGGAAGATGTTCGCCGTCAAATTGCCGATGAGGTGAATATGGCTAATGTTACATTAGTTGAATTGCCATCAAACGATACTTGGGCTCGTGATCATGGAGGTATCACCATTTTCGAAAATGGTAAACCTATTGTGCTAGATTTCCAATTCAATGGTTGGGGCTTGAAGTTTGCGTCGGACAAAGACAATCTTATTACAGAACGTCTTCATCGTGCAGGTCATCTCTTTGACGAATTGCGTAATTGTCGCAATTTTGTGTTCGAAGGTGGCTCTATAGAGAGCGATGGTGAAGGTACATTGTTGACTACATCGGAGTGTCTTTTGTCGCCAAATCGCAATGCTACTATGACTCGTGCTGATATTGAGAAATATCTATTGGATGTATTGGGTGCGAAGCAAATGCTTTGGCTTGATCATGGCTATCTTGCTGGTGATGATACCGATTCGCATATCGACACACTCGCTCGCCTTTCTCCTAATAATACAATATTATACGTGAAGAGTGACGATGAGTCGGATGAGCATTATGAGGCATTACATCGTATGGAAGAACAACTCAAAACATTCCGTACGCTTAGCGGAGAACCTTATCGTCTGATTGCTTTGCCAATGGCACGACCAGCTTATGAAAATGTACAATGCACAATGCACAATGCACAATTAGAACGTATTCCTGCTACTTATGCCAACTATTTGGTTATAAATGGTGCAGTGCTTGTGCCAACTTATGATACAGACTTAGATGCTATTGCTTTGGCTCAAGTGCAACTCGCATTCCCAGAGCACGAAATCGTAGGCATCGATTGTCAAGCTCTTATTCGTCAACATGGGTCTCTACATTGTGTTACTATGCAATACCCTTCTTATTAGTTATTAAGAAGTCTCACTACTCGCTACTCGCTACTCACTACTTGTTATTCGCTAATAAAATATGAAAATAGGAATAATTCAACAATCAATAACTCCCGATGTGGAGGCAAACAAAGCAATGTTGCGTGCCGAAATTGTGGCAGCAGCCAATGAAGGTGCTGAACTTGTTGTACTTCAAGAGTTACACAATACGCCATATTTCTGTCAAACTGAAAATACCGAACTTTTCAATCTTGCCGAGCCAATTCCTGGTCCATCTACTGAATTCTATTCGCAGGTGGCGGCTGAATGTGGTGTTGTACTTGTAACATCATTGTTCGAACGCCGTGCGGCTGGTTTGTATCATAATACTGCCGTAGTATTTGAAAAAGATGGTTCTATTGCAGGCAAGTATCGCAAAATGCATATCCCTGACGACCCTGCATACTACGAAAAATTCTATTTCACACCAGGTGACCTTGGTTTCGAACCTATTGAAACTTCGGTTGGTAAATTGGGCGTATTGGTTTGCTGGGATCAATGGTATCCTGAAGCTGCTCGTCTCATGGCATTGGCTGGTGCTGATTTGTTGATTTATCCTACTGCTATTGGTTGGGAAAGCACCGATACTGAAGCCGAAAAATCACGTCAACGTGAGGCTTGGATTACTGTTCAACGTGGTCATGCCGTAGCCAATGGTTTGCCTGTTGTTAGTGTCAATCGTGTAGGTCACGAGCCTGATCCAAGTGGTGCAACTAATGGCATTCTCTTTTGGGGTAGTAGCTTTGTGGCTGGTCCTCAAGGAGAATTCCTCTATCAATCGCCATCTGATGTAACTGACCGTAAGGTCATCGATGTAGATATGCAACGTAGCGAAAATGTTCGCCGTTGGTGGCCTTTCCTTCGCGACCGTCGCATCGAAAACTATGGAGATATAACAAAAAGATTTTTAAAATAAGGAGCAAGGAGTATGGAATAGGGTGCAAGGGGTAGAGAGAGGTTTATTTCAAATAAATCTCTTGACTAAGTCTCGCTACTCGTTACTCGTTACTAATAGTCTAAATATATGCAAAGAAAAGATTTTGAAATAATGGCACCTGCAGGCTCATGGGAGAGCCTACAAGCTGCAATACAAGCTGGTGCTGACTCGGTATATTTTGGTATCGAACGTCTCAATATGCGTTCACGCTCATCGAGCAATTTCACAACCGAAGACCTTCACCGTATTGTAGAGCGTTGCAAAGAGGCTGGCATCAAGTCATATCTTACAATCAACACTATCATCTATGATGAAGACCTCGAACTTATGCGCGAGATTGTCGATAATGCAAAAGAGGCTGGTGTTAGTGCTATCATTGCTGCCGATGTGGCTGTAATGCAATATGCTATTTCGCAAGGTGTAGAGGTGCACCTAAGCACTCAGCTTAATATTTCTAACGTCGAGGCATTGCGTTTCTATGCTCAATTTGCTGATGTAGTGGTATTGGCTCGTGAGCTTAATATGGACCAAGTGGCTGAAATCCATCGCCGTATTGTTGAAGAGAATATTGTTGGTCGCAATGGCGAACTCATTCGTATTGAGATGTTCTGCCACGGAGCATTGTGTATGGCTGTGTCAGGCAAATGTTATCTCTCTTTGCACGAACTCAATTCGTCTGCTAACCGTGGTGCTTGTATGCAAGTATGCCGTCGTGCTTATCGTGTTCACGATGAGGATTCTGATATCGAACTCACTGTTGATAATAAATACATTATGTCGCCTAAGGACCTCAAAACTATTCACTTTATGAATAAAATGATGGATTCGGGTGTGCGTGTATTCAAAATTGAAGGTCGTGCGCGTGGTGCCGAGTATGTTAAGGCTGTAGTTTCATGCTACAACGAGGCTATTGAGGCTCATCTTAACAATCAATTTACTGATGAAAAAGTAGCCGATTGGGATGTACGTCTTGCTAAGGTATTTAATCGTGGTTTCTGGGATGGTTATTATCTCGGTCAACGCCTTGGCGAGTGGAGCCATAATTATGGGTCTAAAGCTACTCATAAAAAGGTATATATCGGTAAATGTACCAATTTCTTCCAAAAAATCGGTGTGGCAGAGTTCTTGCTCGAAGCTCAAACTCTCTCAGTCGGTGACGAAATCCTTGTAACCGGCGAAACTACAGGAGCATACGAAGACGTAATTGAAGAAGTTCGCGTTGACCTTAAACCAGTTGAAACTGTCGAAAAAGGCACATATTTCAGTATCAAAACAAAAGATGTTGTTCGCCGCAACGACAAACTCTTCAAAATTGTGCCTACAGATGAATTGCAAAAATAATTTAACTAAAATATTTTATGAAAAAAACTCTACTGTTTGTATTGTGCATTGTATCTACTGCATTGTGCATTAATCTAAACGCTGAGACACTCGAAGAAAAAGTGGCTCGCCTTGAATCTAAATTGGCATCGCTTGAAGCAAAAACAGAAGCTACTGATTCTGTTATTACAGCAGAAGTGATTGAACCAAAAAAGAAAATGCAACCTATCTCTGTGAAATTCGATGCTCGTTTCGACTGGCAATCTTCTTTCACTCATCATTCTGATGCTAAACCAGATTATGCATCTAATTTCAATGGTCGTTACCTCATGTTTATGCTCGATGGTAATATCAGTCCTAAATTTTCATATTCTTTGCGTTATCGCATGATTCACCCTAGTCACGAAAACTCTTGGCGTGGTGTATTCAATGCAACTGACTGGGCTAATCTCACCTATCGTCCTACTAAAAATTGGGAAATCACAGCAGGTAAAATGCTCGTGTTCTATGGTTCTTATGAGTTTGATTATAATCCACTTGATGTTTATATGTGGTCAGGTTGGGGAGGTCGCGTAGGCTGTTTCCAATTTGGTGTGTTGGGTAAATATATCACTAATGATGGTCGCAACAACATTCTTTTCCAAATCAACAACTCTCCTTTTGCCGATCCACTCTCTTTAGGTGCTATGTATAGCTATTCTGTTCAATGGAATGGTAATTTTGGCATTTTCAATGCTCTCTATTCTGATAACTTAATCGAATATCAACCAGGTCGTTTCATCAACTATATTTCGCTTGGTAACCAATTCAATTTTGGTCCTGTTAAATTCGAACTTGACTATATGAACCGTTATGGTGCTCGTGGTACACATTTCCTTAAAGACTTTTCGCTCATCGGTAAAATCAATTACAACTACATGAATCGTCTTAATATTTTTGTTAAAGGTGGTCTTGACTACAATATGGCGCAAGAAGAAGGCGAATCTGACGTAATAGATATGCTCATTCTTCCAGGCGAGCGTAATGTTTACTATGGCGCTGGTCTTGAATTTTTCCCTATCAAAGATAGCAAAAATGTACGTATCCACGCATTTTGGCAATCAGGCAGTAATAATCTTGATGGACAATCATGGAACAATCACAATGTCGGTATAGGTTTCAAATGGAGATTGGTTGCTTTTGAACGTAAATAATTTTTATGGTGCTTATAAAATCTAATAATTTATAAATCTATGAAAAAATTTAAAGAAATGAAATTCACAACAAAGCGTAATATTGAAGCTTTGATTTTTCTTGTGATTTTCTTTGCAATATTTGGTTATATTGCAAATCGTATGGGTATGGCTAATATGCTTAATACCATTATGCAAACTTCGTATCGTCTTTTGATCGATACTTGTTTTTATCTTATGGGTATCACTGTGTTGTCAGGTGCCTTGGGTAAATTGCTCACTGAGTTTGGTGTGGTTCGTCTTCTCGAAAACATCCTCAAACCTTTCATGAAACCGCTCTACAACCTTCCTGGTGTTGCGGCTCTTGGTGCAGTATTGACTTTCTTGTCTGATAATCCTGCTATCATTTCTTTGGCTAACGATAAAAACTTCAGTCAATATTTCAAAAAATATCAACTTATCTCGTTGACTAACTTTGGTACTGCATTTGGTATGGGGCTTGTGGTTATTGCCTTCATGACAGGTAAAGGTTTCGCTTTTGGCGCTTTGATTGGTCTTCTTGGTGCTGTTATTGGTAGTGTTATCTCTACACGTATCATGCAACGCTCTATCATCAAAGCATATCCTAACTTCAAAGATGAGGGTGCTGCTGGTGGCGATGAGCAAGCTATTTCGTTTAAATCTGACGAAGGTGCTTTCCTTCGCGGTTTAAATGCTATCCTAGATGGTGGTAAAACTGGCGTTGAACTCGGTCTTGCTATCATTCCTGGTGTGTTGATTATCTCTACTTTTGTGATGATTCTCACATTTGGAGCATCGGCAACAGGCGAATATACAGGTGCTGCTTACGAAG
>JAZQRP010000072.1:0-6266 GCA_045629685.1 Candidatus Aphodosoma sp.
ACCAATTAGATTACCTTGTTTATCAAAGAGTGGTCCTCCACTATTACCATGTGTGATAGGAACTGAAATTTGATACAAACGAATATCCCCTTGTGCGCCAGTCTTTGCACTGATCGTACCATCGGTGAATTTAATTTCTTCTCCTAATTTTTGAGTTTTAGGATAACCAAGTGCAAAAACTCCAGTGCCAACATCTTCTGTCTTTGCAGTAAACACATATGGGATTTTAGGCAACTCAACAAAAGAATTATCAACAATCTTGATGATAGCCAAGTCATTCGTAGGGTCAGTGACGACAACCTCTGCTTTATACGATCTTGTTTGCCCTTTTTGTTTGAATGTGACTTGCATTTGCTTTGCTCCATCTACTACATGGTGGTTGGTAGCAATATATCCTTTTTCGCTAATAAAGAATCCAGAGCCAGACCAAAGCCAATCGGTAGTTTGATTTGCAGGTTGAGTTGTTTGCTTTCCAGAAGGAATATTTGCAGTAGGATAAGCATCTTGCGGGCGAGCAAGATAGGTGAATTCATTGACAGATAATGAACTCATAACAAAAGATCCAGAGGAATAACTTACCATGCCAAATCGATTACCCCGTAAGTTCTTTGCTGGAGTTTGAGCAACAGTTACTCCGTTGATTGCAAATATAAAACGATCGTCCATCTTGAATACTTTCAGTAGGTTCTCTCTATCTGTATAGATTTTCGATGAAGAATACGACCAATTACGCAACCATTGCACTACTCCTTCATATTCACCTACTATAGCAAATTTTCCTTCATGCGATACTAATAAGCAATAATAATTATCCCAATCTTGGAAACCAAAAATTAAACCATATTTCGTGTATTTGGATTGATTGATGCCACGAATTTTAGCTTCGATTTTATAGTCTTGAGTTTGATCAAAAGGAATATAACAAGAACGTTGAAACAATTTATTCCCATCAGATGAAGTTAATGTAACACTTGTTCCATCTAAACTCAATGCAGAGCGATTATTTTCGCCACTAAGCACCCATGCTTCGGGATGTTCACCAAAATATTCATTATAAACCAAATATCCTATACCATTTTCATCTAATTCAACAAATTTACCATCTACTAATCTGCCTCTTTCATATAACGCATAACGATGAAGTTTTCCTGTTTGATAATATTCGTAATATTCACCATTTTTCACACCTCCTTCGTAATCACAAATAGAAAAGACTTGCCCATTTTGATAATAGAACATAACTTTTCCATCTGCTTGACTATTGTAGTATGTATATTCTTGTTCTTTATTTCCATTCTCAAAATATGAAACAAATTTTCCTTCGTAGAAGTTTTTCTTACTATCTGCATAGTCTATGTATATTGGAGTGAAAATACATTGTAATTGACCATCAATAAAATAGTCACGCACTTCACCGTCTGGAATATTGGGTGCTTTATATTTAATACGTCTATAGTATAAAGCATCTTTTGCTTCACAACGTTGCCAGTCTGCATTGAAAAACTCTGTGACGATTTGACCAATTACAGGATTATATGTTGAGGTTTTATCAAATTGTTCTGTTGGACTTTCCGCACCCCTATAATAATAGGTTATAGCACCTGTGATATTAGTGATTTTTCCTGTGTATAAACTACCTAAGACAAATGAGCCCTCCATGACAACACCATTCGCCTTTTCGATTTTTCCATTGCCATGTAGAATGTAATTGATAAATTGACCCGTGTATACATCACCATTTGGGTCTATCTGTTTGCCTTGTCCTGTAGCTTGATTATTTGTAAATTCACACTCTAATTCTCTACCATCAGCCCATGACAATTTTCCTTTACCAACTCGAATACCATTTTCATAGTTACCTACAAAAGTAGAATGTAATTCGTTGTTAATGTAGCGAACCGCTGTTCCATGACCGTGTGCTTTGTTGTTTAGGATTTCGCCATCCCATGTAAAGGACACTCCGTCTTCGTAATAGGAATCAAGAATTTGACAGTTAACATTGGAGCAAAGAATCCATTTCTCCTCCAATGTTCGTGCACTTAGCAACAATGGCATTGCGAGTGCAATTAGTAATAGTATTTTTCTCATACTTTCAACCCTAATTCGTGTCGGGTGCAACCTTTGATAGTAAGTATTATATTTGAAATTAGACACAAAAAAACGTGAACTTTGTCGTTCTTTGGGTATCTCGGCACTGGACTCGCCTCACTCACCAAATTATCGAACAAAAGCTCACGCGTAGCGCGAGCGTCCTAGCTTTGTTCTCGGTGAGTTCCTAAAAGTGTCCAGTTTTTAGATACCCAAGCACAATCTAAACGCTTAAATAAAATATGTCATGCATCGCCTTTACGATGCTGGTTTACTCATAGGCTGAAAATGTTTTAATTTCTTGTATATAAATATTATTGTTTCATTTTAGGAAAGAATAATTCAAATGCTGTCTTGTTCAAGATTTCTTGTAACTTACGGTCGCATTCTGTAATCTCATGCCGACAAGAATCCATGTGTTGTTTTCGTTCTATTTCATTGCTTATATGGATGACATTATTTAACAAGCAATTATAAATATGTATGCATCTGCTTCGGCGTTCGAATAGCTGCATAACTTCACATGTTGTTTTTGCCTTGGAATATCGTTCAATAAAATCTTTTGCAGCACCTTCTGGCAATAATAATTTTGCTAATGTTTCGAAATCGTTATTCATAATGTGTGTTATGAGTTGCATAGGGAACTATATTTGACCACGAATCATACCTGCATGAGGATATTCGGGAGATGTGTATTTTGCAACGCTATTAGCTAGACTATTTACAAGATTGTTGAAGTCTGTTTGTAGTGATTCAGAAAGAGGTTGCAAATGTACTATATTATTTACAATAGAACTCAGCTTTTCTTGCTGTAAGCATGTCTCTTTATATTCTTCAAAGACTCGGCTGCGCTCTTCGATAAGTTCTCTTCTTTCATTCCTATCATTTAGATGAAATAACGCTATGGTCGTTTTTCCCTTAATGTCTTCTATACCATTGGTTACTCGTGGCACTAAAATATATTCACGAAAGCAGATGTGGTCTAATGGATTTTCCTCATAAGGATTTATTATTAATGGATTTTCTCTGCTAATATCCTTGTTCGCTAAATCACGTTGCAACTCATCACTTAAAGGAAATTTGTCATTTTTGTATGTACGATTGCATAAATCGCAGGAGTATAATAAATTTCTCCAATCATGACCTAACCAATAGTAAGTTTTTTTGGGACGAAAATGCTCTACATCATTATATCGTTTGGTGACATTAGTTTCACAATAGGCACACTTATCGTATTGATCACACATCAATTGCGTCCTAACATCATCAGCTCCGTATATCTCGCTTGAAATATCGTCAACACTAGTCGGCGTAGGTGCAGACCTCAATGTAGTTGGAACTTCCGTAGATTTGTATAATTTTATCATAATTGAATATGCAATTCGTTTGCGATTTTTTCAAGCAATTCGTTTGTTCGAATAATATTCGGATCTTGAATAGACAAGCCATTCATTTCTTGGTTGAGTTCTTCTAACCGCTCTTTATCATCTTCTGACAATTCAGATTTAGACAAGATATTTTCTCGCTCTTTGATCTTTTCGTCCCAGATTGGCGATTTGAGCGATGACAGACCAAAAAGTTCACTTAATAATACCAAACCTACATTAGACTTAGATATATCAGGAACTTCTTCTGTAGGATTGTTCAAATTTATAACTTGTGCAATATCAGAAGATCCTACAACGATAATAGGACTATGGGTAGAAACAATGAATTGTATATTAGGGAATACATCATGCAGTTTACGAAGGATTGTTCTTTGCCAGTTAGGATGCAAATGCAGGTCAACCTCATCAATTAGAACAACTCCTTTCGCATGCAAAGCATTCGGCATTTTGGGATTTGCTTCTGCCATACGAGCTGCCAAGTCAGCAACCATAGCGATAACTATTTTATAGCCATCACTCAGTTGTTCTATGCGAAGTTCGTGTCGTGTGCCATCTTTTTCGACCCTATCCATAATGAAGCGAAGAGGTGAAACTTTGATGCGAGGATTTTGATAACAATCAACAAACATTGATATAGCAGAACGGACAACTTCAAGAACACGAGATTTATAATTAAAATCTTGCAATTCTTTCATCATGTGGAGTTCTTCGCTTTCCATTAAGTCAAACCATCCAAAGAAGCGTTTAAAGTCAGTTTCTGGTTTAATAGCACTTTTGTAGCAATCCCACCGTTCGTATGTTTTCTGAAAACCTCGTTTGCGTTCAGGAACACTAAACTGACCTCTTCCAGTTCCATAATATGCAAAAATCGGCAATACAACTTCTTCTTGTCGAATAATCGCCTCTTTCTTTTCTAAAGCCAATTGCTTAATTTGATCATAATTAGTTTTTGGCGTATTTGCAACTCCTTTACGATAACGCGTTACAGAAATAGGATTACCTTCATAAGTCAATTCCGCTGTAATTGCTGAATAAGAAGCACGATGTCCATGACGATTAATATGCACATCCAAATCACTAATTTGATAATCTTGTATTCCTGGAAACTGCATTGCATAAACGGCTAATGCAGTAGCCATGGCATCTAAAATAGTTGTTTTGCCATACCCATTATCACCAAGCAAGACAAAAATGTTTTTGTCTTTTCGGAAAGATAATTCTAGCGCGTTCTCCCCTATCAGACGCGTGTTTGTAATGGAAATTTTATCAAAACGCATAACTTTTGAGTTTTATGACCTTATTGATTCTTTTACTTCTTATATTAAAATCCGCCGCAAAGATACACTTTTTTTTCGAGATATGCAAGAAAAATTATAATTTGGGGTGATTTTTTGTATAGAGGTAGGGATTTCTCGAGGGGAAATTCACGAGCACTAAATCAGTGGTGGAAAAATATAGACACAATAGATGAAATAGAAGCGAAAGAAACAACATAAAATAGGAATAGATAGTCTCTGTTGTGATAAACTGGCTCCGTGTGGAGAAATTCACCACACGGAGGTGCAAATGTGGAGAAATACGCTACACTTATATGCCAAAAAAGCAGTAATTTTGCAGCGAAAAACAAAGTTATGAAACATCAACAAAAAACGCCCTTAGACGACCTCGTCTGCAAACATGTCAAACAACTTCTCAACGAACGCTGTATTAGCGTCCGACAACTGGCAATAGCCATCAATAGAGATCACTCACAACTCAACAAAATCCTACACGGAGAAGCTATTCTTCCCGCATATCTCATCGATGATTTTGCTGCTTTCTTCGAAATAGACCGCATCGCATTAATGACCGAAACGGATAGTATCTTCCGTATAGACGACCCGAATAACCCAATACATATCTCCATACGAATACCATCATTCAACATATACAAACAAGTAATCAAATTTTTAACCCAAATCAAAAAATAGAAAGATGACCAAACAAGAAGCAGCGATCAAGTACATAACGGAGAATTACTTGGATTATAGGCGATTGAGACATGACATTGTGAGCGATAAGCTGCAAGTTAGGCTATTAGGCGATGAGGCGAAAGGCAAGAGGCAGGAGTATTGGAAAGAACTTTCCAAACACGACATTAACTCTATTGTCTGCCACTGTGCGCAGGAGTACGATGCGAATATCACCTCACGCGAGGTGATGACAGCTCTGCAGTCGGATCTTATACCCGATGTGCACCCGCTGAGGGAGTATGTGTTGTCGTGTGGAGAATGGACGGAGGAGCAACCGGATTGGATTGATTGGGTCGCCTCTCAGGTGAGAGTAAAACCGTTAGGCGATGAGGCTAAAGGCGATAAGGCGAGAGGCGAGGGATTATGGCGGGGATGCTTCAAGAAGTGGTTTGTGGCGATGGTGGCGAGTTGGATGAAAGATGAGGTAGTGAATCATCAGGTGCTGGTGCTAATCGGTAAACAAGGTATCTTCAAGACGACTTGGTTGGAACACCTCATACCGCCACATCTCAGAGCATATGCGTGTAAGTTGGCGAATAGCAACGATCTGAACAAAGATGAACGGCTGCGTATTGCGGAGTTTGGGCTTATCTCGCTGGATGAGATTGACTCGATGAATAATCGTGAGCTCAATCAACTGAAATCGGTCATTACCGCCACGGATGTGAACGAGCGCGCTGCCTATGCTTACACCAAGGAGCGTAGGGTGCGGTTGGCGAGTTTCTGAAGTCGGAGGCCAAGCGGTCTTAGGAAGACAATTGATAGATTCAAATCCTTG
>JAZQRP010000073.1:0-41880 GCA_045629685.1 Candidatus Aphodosoma sp.
CGGTGGCGAACGTGCATTCATCGTAAGTGGCGAGTACGACCGTGTATTCCCTATGGACATTATGCCAGAACAATTGGTGAAAGCTATGATTGCTCGCAATCTTGAGAAAATGGAACAACTTGGTGCATACGAAGTAGCTCCTGAAGACTTTGCACTTTGCGAATTTGTTTGTACATCGAAAATCGAAACACAACGCATCGTACGCGAAGCTCTCAACTACATGAGAAAAGAACTTGAATAATTTATTAAAAGACAGGAAGACAAGACAACAAGAAATCATGTTCTCATGTCTTCATGTCAAAAAAAATAAGAAAAAATGAAATTTTTAAAAAACATCGTAGACAAAGTTGAACCTACTTTCTCTGAAGGTGGTAAACTTCATATGTTTCACTCGGTGTTCGATGGATTCAAAACATTCTTGTTCGTGCCTAATGACACAGCAAAACATGGTGTTCACATCCACGACGTAACTGACTCGAAACGTACAATGATTATGGTGGTAATTGCTCTCATACCTGCTCTCCTTTTCGGTATGTGGAACATCGGTTATCAACACTTCTTGGCTATCGGTCAAGATGCAACATTCTGGCAACAATTTGCCTTCGGTCTTTTGGCTGTATTGCCTATTCTCCTTGTTTCTTATATCGTAGGTCTTGGCATTGAATTTACTGTTGCTCAATTTAAAGGCCACGAAATTCAAGAAGGTTTCCTCGTATCAGGTATCCTTATCCCTATGATTGTGCCTGTTGATACTCCTCTTTGGATGGTTGCTATCGCTACTGCTTTCGCAGTTATCTTCGCTAAAGAAGTATTTGGTGGTACAGGTTACAACGTATTCAACGTAGCATTGGTTACACGTGCATTCCTTTTCTTTGCATACCCAACTGCAATGAGTGGCGACCAAGTATGGGTTCGTACTCGTGATGCTTTTTGGTGGGGCGCAGGCGACAAAGTTGATGGTTTCACTGGCGCTACTCCTCTCGGTCAAGTAGCTGTTTCTACAGAAGGCTTTGATATCACTAATATCTTAGGTGAAAAAATCGGTTTCATGGATGCATTCCTCGGTTTTATTCCTGGTTCTGTAGGTGAAGTTTCTACTTTGGCTATCCTTATCGGTGCTGCTATCCTTCTCATCACTCGCGTAGCAAGCTGGAAAACTATGTTATCTGTATTCGTAGGTGGTGCGTTCACAGCATTCTTGTTCAATCAATTCGGTCCTGACACCGCTATCGCTAATTTGCCTTGGTATATGCACCTCGTGCTCGGTGGTTTCGCTTTCGGTGCTGTCTTTATGGCAACTGACCCTGTGACATCTGCTCGCACTGAGTGTGGTAAATGGATCTATGGTTTCTTGATTGGTGTTGTAGCAATTGTAGTTCGCGTTCTTAACCCTGGTTATCCAGAAGGTATGATGCTTGCTATCTTGCTTATGAACATCTTCGCTAACTTGATCGACTACTATGTAGTTCAAGCTAATATCAACAAACGTCTCAAACGTGCTAGTAAATAATTAGTCGACAGTCTACAGTCGCAAATTTGTTGACCGTTGACAAAACATATAAATTATGAATACAAATAAAAATAGTTATACGTTAATATATATGGTGGTAATCATTACCATCGTATCGTTGCTATTGTCGATCACTTCGGGGTCTCTTCGTTCATTCCAAGAAGACAACGTGCGTCTCGACACTAAAAAGCAAATCCTTAATTCGTTGCCAGGCATCGAATTGGGTGAAGATGCAGCAGCTACTTACGCAGCAACTATCAAAGAGTACAACATGCTCGACGCTGAAGGTAACGTAGTAAAAACTCTTGACCCTGTGGCTGATTTCGACATCAAAGCCGAAGAAGGTCAATTCCCTATGTATGTTGCAGAAGTAAACGGCGAGACTAAATACATCCTTCCTATGAATGGTGCTGGTCTTTGGGGTGCTATCTGGGGTTATATGGCATTGAACGATGACCGCAACACTGTGTTTGGTGTATTCTTCAACCACGCGGGTGAAACTCCAGGTCTTGGTGCTGAAATCGTTACTGAAAAATTCCGTAATCCATTCATCGGCAAAGAACTTTTGAAAAATGGCAAATTTGCTTCTATCGCTATTGAAAAAGCTGGTACTAAAGTAGAAGGTCGCGACCAAGTTGACGCTATCTCTGGTGGTACTATCACTTCTAAAGGTGTTGAAGCTATGCTTTCTTCAAGTCTTGTAAACTACGAAAATTTCCTCACTGCACCTGCTGCTATCGTAGTAGAAGAAGTAGCTGACAGTGTTATTGTTGAACCTGTAATCGAAGGAGGCAACTAATATGAAAGAAGAATTGAAAAATGCGCTACTTGGCCCTCTTAACAAGAATAACCCTGTAGCTATCCAAGTACTTGGTATTTGTTCAGCTTTGGCTGTAACTGTACAATTGAAACCTGCTATCGTTATGGGTATTTCGGTTACTATCATCGTGGCTATGGCTAACGTTGTAGTATCTCTTATCCGCAATACTATTCCTAACAGCGTACGTATCATCGTGCAATTGGTTGTTGTTGCTGCTCTCGTAACTGTAGTATCAGAAGTTTTGAAAGCCTTCATGTACGATCTTAGCGTGCAACTTTCGGTTTATATTGGTTTGATTATTACTAACTGTATTCTTATGGGCCGTCTCGAAGCATTCGCTATGGCTAATAAACCTTGGCCTTCGTTCCTTGATGGTATCGGTAATGGTCTTGGTTATGCATGGGTATTGGTAGTAGTAGCTTTCTTCCGTGAATTGCTCGGTTCAGGTACTCTCTTTGGTTTCCGCGTAATCCCTGCTTCGTTCTATGAAATGGGTTATGTAAATAATGGTATGATGATGATGCCTGCTATGGCGCTTATCATCGTGGCTTGTATCATTTGGGTTCACCGTTCAATCAACAAAGACCTTCAAGAAAAATAATAAAATGTCGAAAGTCCACAGTCTACAGACAACAGTCTAGTGACTATCAGCTGTTGACCGTTGACCGTTGACAAAAATATTTGAAATATGGAACACGCATTAAGTTTATTTATGAGTTCGATTTTTTCGGACAATATGATATTCGCATACTTCCTTGGTATGTGTTCATACCTTGCGGTATCGAAAAATGTGAAGACCTCTGTTGGTCTTGGTATTGCTGTAACAGCAGTGCTTCTCATCACCCTTCCTGTTAACTATTACCTTTACACTGGTATTCTCCAAAAAGGTGCGTTGTCATGGTTGGGCGAAGGCTTTGCTGATTTGGACCTCAGCTACCTCAGCTTGATTCTTTTTATCGCTGTAATTGCTGCTATCGTACAATTGGTTGAGATGATTGTCGAAAAATTTTCTCCATCTTTGTATGCGTCATTGGGTATTTTCTTGCCTCTTATCGCTGTAAACTGTGCTATCATGGGTGGTTCGTTGTTTATGCAACAACGCGTAATTCTCGAAGGTACTGATCCTAAAGCTCTTACTGGTATCGTTGACGTAGTATTTTATGCTCTCGGTTCTGGTATTGGTTGGCTTTTGGCTATTGTTGGTCTTGCTGCTATCCGCGAACGTATGGAGTATTCTGATGTGCCTGCACCTTTGAAAGGACTTGGTATTACATTTATTATCGTAGGTCTTATGGCAATGGCATTTATGTGCTTCTCTGGCTTGAAAATCTAATTAATAAGTAATAAGTAATAAGTAGAAAGTAGAGAGAAGAAAGTCTTATGACTTACGACTTGCTACTTACTACTAAAAAAATCAAAAGAATTATGTTATTAGAAATCAATACAATGGCGACTCTTACAAGTTTGGCAGTATTCCTTTTGGTAATTATCCTTCTTGTAATCGTGTTGCTTGTTGCTAAACGCTACTTAGTAGCATCAGGTAATGTGAAAATTACTCTCAATGGCGAAAAAGAGGTAGAAGCTGCTGCAGGTGGCTCACTCCTCAATGCTATGGCTAATGCAGGTGTATTCCTTCCATCGGCTTGTGGTGGTAAAGGTTCTTGCGGTCAATGCCGTTGCCAAGTGACTGAAGGTGGTGGCGAAATCCTCCCTACTGAAACTGTTCACTTCTCTCGTAAACAAGTTAAAGACCACTGGCGTCTTGGCTGTCAAGTTAAAGTTAAGGGCGATATGGCTCTTAAAGTTGACGAATCAGTTCTTGGCGTTAAAGAGTGGGAATGCGAAGTTATCTCTAATAAAAACGTTGCTACGTTTATCAAAGAGTTTATCGTTGCATTGCCTCCAGGCGAACACATGGACTTCATTCCAGGTTCGTATGCTCAAATCAAAATCCCTAAATTCAAAATGGATTATGATAAAGATATCGATAAATCTCTCATCGGCGAAGGTTATCTTGATGCTTGGAAAAACTTCGGTCTCTTTGGCTTGAAATGCGAAAATACTGAAGAAACTATCCGTGCTTACTCTATGGCCAACTACCCTGCTGAGGGCGACCGTATTATGCTTACAGTGCGTATCGCTACTCCTCCTTTCAAACCAAAAGAACAAGGTGGTGGCTTTATGGATGTAATGCCAGGTATCGCTTCTTCTTATATCTTCACTCTCAAACCAGGTGATAAAGTAATCATGTCTGGCCCTTACGGTGACTTCCACCCTATCTTCGACTCTAAAGCTGAAATGATGTGGGTAGGTGGTGGTGCTGGTATGGCTCCTCTCCGTGCACAAATCATGCACTTGACTAAGACATTGAAAACTACTGACCGCGAAATGCACTACTTCTATGGTGCACGTGCGCTCAACGAAGTATTCTATCTCGAAGACTTCTTGGCAATTGAGAAAGAGTTCCCTAACTTCCACTTCCACTTGGCGCTTGACCGTCCAGACCCAGCAGCCGATGCAGCAGGTGTGAAATATACTCCAGGCTTCGTACACAACGTAATCTACGAAACATATCTCAAAGATCACGAATCACCAGAAGATATCGAATACTACATGTGTGGTCCTGGCCCAATGAGTAAAGCTGTTGAAAATATGCTCTATTCACTTGGCGTACCACGCGAAAACCTCATGTTTGACAACTTTGGTGCTTAATCTATTTAAGTATTATGCAAAACATCCTTTGGCTCAAGAGTCGAAGGATGTTTTTTGTTTGTAAAATTGCAGTTTAGAAATTTTCATAAATTTTTAAGAAATACACAATGAGAGTGGTTGTTGATTTGTGGCGGTTTTCTATGGCATACCTTGCTTGCACCTTGCTTGAGGGTAGGATAAAACAATACACACTCTCATTGTGTATTTAGGTTTCTTATTTTTTATAGTTTTTTAAGGTGATTTATCATAAAAAGATTGGCTAATAGGTATAAAAAAATACGTCTTTTTAGTAGAAAGACGTATTTTTTAAATATATAAATTTATTAAAAAATTATTCTGAAATAGTTTCTTTGAAAATTTCTGCAACTGTAGGGTGTGGGAATATCACTTTTTTGAGTTGGTCGATTGTCATACCAGCTTCGATGGCTACGCATGCTGTTGAGATCAATTCTGATGCTGGATTGCCGATGAGGTGTGCACCAATGACGTGGTTTTCGGCGTCGGTGATGATTTTGCAAATACCATTGCCACCTTCGTTCTCGGCTACAAAACGACCAGAGTAGGTCATAGCGAGTTTGTGTACGTGATACTCGCGACCTTCGGCTTTGAGAGCATCTTCGGTTGCGCCACAACCTGCTACTTCAGGCGATGTGTAGATTACGCCTGGGATAGCGCGATAGTGCATAGTGTCGTCGATGCCTGCGATGTCGTTGACAGCTACTTCGGCTTCGCGCACTGCTGTGTGAGCGAGGAGCGAGAATGCAGTAACGTCGCCTGCTGCCCATACGTTAGAGGCAGATGTGCGCATATGTTCGTCGACTTTGATGCCATTGCGGAATGGTTCGAGACCGAGGGCTTCGGTGCCAGCGAGGTTTGGTTTACGGCCTACGCAGAGAAGCACGTTAGTGGCTTCGGCTTTGTGTTCGCCTTCTGAGTCGGAGTATGTTACGCAGCCTGTTGCTACGTGGAGCACTTTAGATGAGAGGTGGAATTCAACACCTTTTTTAGCCAACTCGGCACGGAGCATAGATGAGATTTCGGTGTCGATGCCAGGGAGGATTTCTGGTGCCATTTCGATGACAGTGACTTTAGTGCCAAATGTTGCGAAAAGGCCTGCGAATTCGATACCGATAACGCCACCACCGATAACTACGAGTGATTCAGGCACTTCTTTAGTTTCGAGGGCTTCGGTAGAGGTCCAATATTCAGCTGTGTCTACGCCTGGAATTGGTGGGATTGCCACTTGTGAGCCAGTGCAGATGAGGAGTTTTTCGGCTTGATATTGTTCGTCGCCACAAGCGATAGTGACTACGCCGTTGGTGTTTTCGACTACAGTAGCTTCGCCATTGATGACAGTGACGTTGTTGTTAGTCATTTTGGCTTTGATACCAGCGATGAGTTTACGCACAACTTTGTTTTTGCGAGCTACGATTTTGTCGTATTCGAATTGTACACCCTCTGCTTTGATGCCATACTTGCTACCGTTGACAGCATTGTAGTAGAGTTTAGATGAGTAGAGGAGAGTTTTGGTTGGGATACAACCAACGTTGAGACAAGTGCCACCGAGGGCGTTTTTCTCGAAAAGGACTACATTGAGTCCGGCTTGTGCAGCGCGTTCGGCTGCGGTGTAGCCTGCAGGGCCACCACCTAAGACTGCTAAATTAAACATTTTTCAAATGGTATTTTTTAGTTAAACATGATATTTTAATGTGAATCTTTTTTAACGCAAATTTCCGTAAATTTTGTCGCCAAAGTCTCAAAGACCGTTGGTTATCCATTAATTTTTGATTATAAATAGGGATTTATGATTGATTTGCGATAATTTGCGTTTATATGAGGTATGTTATCGGTATCTGATTTTTTGTCCGATTTGGAGGATTGATGTTTGTTTGATACGGTTGAGGGAACAGAGACGGCTGACGGTGGTGCCATAGCGTTTGGCGATATGCGATAGGGTTTCGCCTGAGCGGACACGGTGGTATGCCGCACGTTTCATCTCTTCGAGTTGTGGACGATGAGAGTAGGTGTTGGCTTTGGTCATTAGGTAATGGTTTTCTACGTCAGATAGATATATGTTGCGTGAATCGAAATTGATTAGTTTTTCGGGATTGAAGGCATTGCCAAAAAGACGAAATTCGAGGTGGAGGTGCGGACCTGTTGATCGGCCAGTGCTACCGCCTAAACCTATAGGTTGACCCGCTATGACTTGGTCGCCCTCTTTGACTAATCGGCGCGAGAAATGTGCCATGAGAGATTCGAGTCCATTGTCGTGAGTGATGATAATGTAGTGGCCATATCCACCTCGTTGGTAAGTGGCAAGACGCACTGTGCCAGAAAAAGGTGCGCGTATAGTATCGCCATATTTTACTCCGACATCAATTCCATAGTGGAAACGTGAGCCGCGAATGCCAAAACGTGATGTAATGCGCTGACTTTTGGTTGGATAACAGTAGTCGGCACATGCAATGTATAGCGAATCGGGCATTGAGTCGAGAGAAATTTTAGAATTTAGAATTGAGACTTGAGAGTTTAGAATTGAGACTTCATCTTCCCTCTCTGAAAGGGTAGTGTATGAGTTGAAAAAACCGATTAAATCGGGAATTTTTGATGATTCATCTGTTGCTAAAGTTTGATTTGCTTGTGCAAAAATTGAGAATGTGACGGAGAGAAAAAATAATAAGATCTTTTGTTTCATTAAAAAAAATATTTATAAAATAAAAGTTACAATATTACGCTCTGCAAAGGTACGAAAAAAAAATGAGTAAATGAGTTTTTTTGTGTTTTTTAGAGAAAAAAGATAGTAAAAAGTTAGAAATATTTTTTTAAAGCATTTTTATTAGTGTAAAGTATTGTGAATATCAATTATTTTATTTAAATTTGCCTGCTGATATTATTGTGTCTAGGTGTATGGTGTGTGTGTTATTTTTGTATATGTTTAATATATTGATACATAACAAATTAATAAATAAAATCTATTCTCTATCATGAAAAGCCATTTTGTTTCAAGGCAAGAATTTATGTTTCATAAAATTGTTGTGCACAGTTATAAATGCTTGTGCGCTCTCTTTTTGGTGTTGTTTTGTCTTGATTTTGTTCAATTGAAAGCTCAAGGAAGTTTTATTGAATTGCCCTATTTTGAAGGTTTTGAAGACACAACAACTTACAGTAGTTGGACTTTGAATGCTGGTCCTAACGGACAAAATGCAAAAAATAAGTGGTATATATCGAATGCTGATGCTTTTGTGGGTGAAAATGCGTTGTATATAAGTTCGGATGGTGGTAATAGTCTTTCTTATATGAATACCGCGGTTTATAATATAGCTTATAAAGAGTTGGCTTTGCCAAAAGGGACATACGATTTGAGTTTTACATGGAAATGTGTTGGTGAGATAGATGCTGATGGTTTGCAAGTTTTTTGGCTTTCTTCGAAAATAGCGACTAATAGTAGTGCTACGAGTGAGCCAACTTTTATGAAAGGTGGAAAATTGGTTTTTGACGGAAGGGAGTTTCTTTGCGGGTCTAAAGAGTGGAAGACCTCTACAACAACATTGACACAACAATCAACAACTCCATATAAGTTGGTTTTTGTATGGAAAAATGATGCGAGCAATAACACTCCAAGTTTACCTTCGATAGTGATAGATAATATACAGATAGCATCTCAATCTTGTGGAAAACCAGAAAATGTTATAGCTACAGCTCTTTCTTCGGATGTAACTGTGCGTTGGAATGGAGGGGCTACGGGTTATGAATTGATGTATCGTTTGTATGGTGAAGATGAAGTGCATATAGTGGAAGGAATAAATCAGACCTCTTATACTTTGAAAAATATGAGAGAGGGTGTTTATGATTTGTTTGTTCGTAGTTGTTGTCCTGATGATACGTCTATTTGGGTTGTTCAAAATAATGTGTTGGTTTATGATCCTGCTTCACATTGTATTGATTTTATTGATTGGAATAGAGAGGGTACGGAGTGTCGTACGGGTAGTCATACTATAGGAGGAAGTTTTGATGGAGATAAATTTTATCCAAATATAGAAAGTGGTTCGCAAGAGAGAGGGGCTGTTGATTATGGTTATAATTCGAAAGATTCACGACATACAAAACATTATATACCAGGCGAAGTAGATTCTCGTACGGGAAATATGTTGCCAACAGTACCAGAGGGAGAAGTTGTGTCTGTTCGTTTAGGTAACTGGAATATTGGTGGAGAATTTGAAAGTGTGACATATACACATCAAATAGATTCTGGGTCGAATATGATTTTATTGCTTAAATATGCAATTGTGATTGAAGATCCAGGACATGATAGAGTAGAGCAGCCAGTGTTTATGCTTGAGCTGTTGGATGAGCATGATAATCCACTTGATCCAAGCGGTTGTGGTGATGCAAACTTTGTGGCAAATACCACAGAGTTGATTGAAAATCCTAATGCGGATGGAACATGGCATGTGATTAAAGCATCTACACCGATATTGTGGAAAGAGTGGACAACTGTAGGTATTAATATGACAGAATATGCTAAATATGGTCCATTGAAATTTAAAATTCGTTTGACTGTGTTTGACTGTGCACAAAAAGGGCACTTTGGATATGCTTATTATACATTGAATTGTACGGAGGCTACAATTGAAGGTTTGTCGTGTGGTGAAAATGCAGGAGCAAATATCAATGCGCCAATAGGATTCAACTATAGATGGTATCGCGTACGTGATAATAAGACTGTATGTAAAACGCAAAATTTGCAAGGTATTGAGAAAAATGATACAGCATTATATCGTTGTAAAGTAATGTTTGCGCAAGATTCAGCATGTTATTTTGAGTTGGATGCTAGTCTTTTGCCTCGATTGCCAAAAGCACAGTTTTCGCCACGTTGGGAACCACGTAATTGTAATGAAAATAATATTAGATTTCAAAATACAAGTCATGTTACAACAGCACGTGGTGCAACAGGTGAGAAATGTGAAACGCATAGATGGTATTTGAAAGAGGATGAGGATTGGAAATTTATACATGAGGGTGATAGTCTTATTTATCGATTCCCTAATGGTGGAGGTAGTTATGATGTTAGATTAGAAACAGGTATTTCGAATGATGAATGTATTGATGATACAATTATCACGGTGCATGTTCCACGTTTGGGAGCAATAGAGGATACGATTTATGATACAATATGTGAAGGTAAATCGTTGAAAATAGAGGGGAGAAAGTATATGCAGGAGGGATTTTATAGAGTGTTTAGGGGGACTTCGTATGGTGGTTGTGATTCAACGGTATGTCTTGATTTAAAGGTGACGCCAAAAGAGAAAGATACGATTTCTGCCTATATATGTAAGGGAGAAGAGTATGATTTTAATGGTCAGATTTATACTAAAACAGGGAATTTTCGTACGAAATATGTTTCGTCTTGTGGATGTGATAGTGTTGTAACGTTGTTTTTAACTGTTGCTAATTCAACAATAGATGAGAGTATTGAATTGTGTAGTGGTGATAATTTGGTTTTTGATTATGCGGTATCTGATGCAGATTTTACTTCTTATAGAGTGATGTTTAGTGATGCTGCGAAAGCAGTAGGATTTAAAGATATAGAAGAAAGGGAGCTGCCAGAGGGAGGCCGAATTGAGTTGAAATCGCATGAAATATCAGATAAAACGGACACAATCAATCCTATAACACCTGGTGTTTATGAAATGCATGTAGTGTTTTATTATAATACAGATAGTGGTGTGGTGCAGTCGTGTGAGCATGTAGTTGAATTAAAGGTGTTGTATGCGAGAGAAACTATGGAACAGAAATTTGATAATTTGATTACCATAAAGAATGAAGATTGTAATGGAGGTTATCATTTTTCTAGTTTTCAATGGTATAAAAATGGAGAACCTCTTGAGGGGGAAAATGATTCATATTTGTATCTAGATAAATATAATTTTAGTCCAGATGATGAGTTTTCTGTAGGGTTAGTTAGAGTTGGTGAAACGGAAGAAATATTGACGTGTATACTGAATTTAGTGTTTGATACTCCAATTGATGATGTTAAGTTTGAAAAAATAGATATTGCTTCTAATATAGTGTTAGCGGGAGAGAGTGTATTGTTGTTGTGTGAAGATATTTATGAAGAATGTGATATAAAATGGTGGAGTGCATCTGGTGTTTTAATGGGAACTGAAATTGTTAAAGGGGAGGGAATGTTATGTAGTACTCCAAAGATGCAAGGGGTTTATTTATTAGAGATTAATGCAGGAGATATTGTTGTTGTAAGAAAAATAATAGTAAAGTAGGTAATTAAAACAAACAAAAATCTATGAAATATATGAAAATCATTCAGCGGACAATATTATTGTTTTTGTTGCATTTTAGTATTATTGTTTATGGGCAGACAGTTTATACTTCGTTACCATATTTTTGTGGTTTTGAGAGTCCAGAAGATACTATGGGAACATACGGTTGGAAATTTGAGAAACGAGCGAAAATAGGTCATGGGTTTGTCGTTGGTGATGCAGTACATCGTATGGGGAGTCGGGCTATGTATGTGTCGGCAGATGGAGGAGTAACACCAGGTTATTCGTATACAACTTCGGGGAGTACAGTTGTTGCTTATAAGTCTTTTTATTTGGAAAAGGGGACATACGATATTATGTTTGAATATCGTATGCAAGGAGAGGAGCATGAATCATCAGATGTTATGCGAGTAGCATTTTATTCAGGAAGTAAACCCACGGCAGTTGCTATGAATGGCTTTCCTCAATATGCGTTAGATAATGCATTTAAAGATAAGTCAGGTGTAGAGGTTTTTAAGTCTTCATTATGGACTCAAGTTGAGGGGCAAGTAATAGCATCGGAAGATGGATATTACTATTTGGTGTTTTTGTTTAAAGAAGATGGAGATAAAAATATTTATGCACCCGGAGCGTGTATAGATAATATTCAGTTTGACAGAGTAAAATCGGCAACGTCTTGTGCAGTAAAACCAACCAATATACAAGTAACAAAAGAGTCTTCTAGCATAAAATTGACATGGACTGGTAGTGCAAATGAATATGAAATATTGTATAATAAAGTTAGTTCTTTGACAGACACAACATTTACGTTGATAAGTGGTGTGAGAACAACGGAATATTCTATACCATATACATTGATACCAGAGGGTGTTTATAATTTTAGAATTAGGGCTTTGTGTGAGACAGATACAAGTATGTGGATAGAAACAGCTAATTATATAGTTTATGACGATGCGAAACATTGTTTGAATTATATGGATTTTAATGCAGCTGGGACAGTGTGTGAATATGGGTATTTTGCAAATCCAGCTATGACAAATAGGGTTGTTGATTATGGATATGAGAGTCGTCGTAGTATTCACACAGTGCATTATATGAATGATGAATATGATAGATTGACTGGTTATAAATTGAAAACAGTGCCTGAGGGTCAGATTGCGTCTGTTCGTTTAGGTAATTGGACAGAAGGAGGGCATGGAGATTCACCAATAGGAGGTTCGGTTTCTGGGCGAATAACTTATACTTATACTATTCCGTATGATAAAACGGTATTGTTGCTACATTATGCGGCAGTGTTACAATATGCAGAGCATCATGCTCCTCGAGATCAAACACGTATTCAAGTGGAGATTTTGAATGGACGTGGTCAACAATTGGAGTGTGCAACAGCAGACTTCAATGCGCGTGACGTATCGGAGGGTAATACTCGTGGTTGGCAAACTTATCAACCAAAAGAGGGTGAGGTATTGGAGCATAATTGTCCTATAAAATGGTTAGATTGGAGTGTTTTAGGTTTGAACTTAGAGCCATATAAAGGTCAAACTGTGAAAATCCGATTGACGTTGAATGCGTGTGTTGCCGATTATCACTTTGCTTATGGTTATTTTGTTTTGGATTGTACAGAGGGTGAAGTTGGAGGTATGAGTTGTACTGAAAAGGCAGATACGTTATTTGTTCCAGAAGGATTTGATTATTTGTGGTATGTGCAAGGAGATAATACTAAAACTCCTGTTAGTACAGAAAGATTTTTTGTGCCAGCAGAAGATGATATTAATTCATATGCCGTGGATTTGATTTATCCAGAAGATAATGGATGCTATTTTACTCTTTATGCAAACGTTTGGCCTCGAGTGCCAAAAGTAGCGATGGATTATATGGTTAAACCAGAGAATTGTGTTAACTATGTGGAGTTGATCAACAAAAGTAAGATGGTTGATTTGAAAATGGATAAAGATGGAAATGTGATTGATACGTTGGATGTTGCTTTGACAATTGCATCTATTAAGGATTACTATTTTGAAATACAAAGTAATAATGGGACTATTTTCGAGAATGGTATGACAGTGTCGTCGGACCCATCAATGCGAGTTGTTGTTCCAAACGAGGGTGATACTTTTGTAGTTGTGATGAAAGGTATGTTCAATACATGTGAAGATATTAAAGAATATACTTTAAAAGTGCCTGAGTTGAAACCTTCGTTTAGTGAAGTAACTCATTATGTATGTAATGGTAGTGAGGTGGAATTTAATGGTAAAAAATACACAGAACCAGGTGTTTATATTGATTCTTTGAAATCGGTTTATGGTTGTGACTCAATATTGCAATTGACTTTGGAAACTTTGGTTGCTGATACGATAAGAATTGACACTACAATTTGTTCGGCAGCATTACCATTCATGTGGTTTACAAGTTCTGAACGACCAGAGATGATTACTACTTCGGGTATTCATGAGAAAGCAGTGCCAAGTTCATTAGGTTGTGATTCATTGTATTATATTTTGAATTTAGAAGTTTTAGAGTCATTAGTAATAAAAATAGATGAATGGCCTAAGGAAATTTGTGCTGATGATGAATTTTTTGAAATTGGTTATGATGTTTTAGAGGGTAAAGTGTCTGGCTATAGCATACGTTATTCGCCAAAATCAAAAGGTGTTGGCTTTGAGGATGTCGAAGTTGAATATGAAGGTGATGCGGAGACTATTGTTATTGACTTGCCAGAGGGATTACGTCCAGATAAATACGATGCTATAATAATATTCAATAATATGGAATGTGGTAATGCTGAGGTTGGATTGTCTTTTGATGTTTTATATTCAAGTAGCGTTATTGCACAACGTTGGAATGATGCATTAGCTGTTAAGAATAGCGATTATAATGGAGGATACGAATTTGTATCATATCAATGGTTTTTGAATGGTTTGCCATTAGAGGGATTTGCAACATCGCAATATTATACAGGAGCAGATTTGGATTTTAATGGAGAATATCAAGTATTACTTACTCGTGCAGATGATGGTGTTTCGGCATTTACATGTTCGTTTGTGCCAGTTGAATTTTCACAATCTGAGCTTAATAATTCAAGTGCGTTAATATTTACAAGTGATGTGATTAATATTGAATCGCCACAATCGGCAAAATGTTATGTATATAATATGTCGGGATTGTTGTATTCAGTATTTGATTTGACAGAGGGAGGAAATGTGATAGAGATGCCCAATGAAGCTGGTATTTATGTGATGAAATTTGATTATTTAGATGGTTATACTGAGATACATAAAATAGTTGTAGGAAATAAAAACAAATAAATATATATCATTATGAAACATTTAACAAAAATTACATTGCTATTATTAGCAGTTTTTTTGGTTTTACCATTTTCAGACGTAGAAGCGCAAAAGCGTAAACGTAAAAAAAGTGAAGGTTCAAAACCTGTAGCATCTTTTATTGATGTTTATGGTGGTGGTGGATATTCAGCATTATTGCATGGTGTTGAAGGTTCGTCAGTGCCAGGAGGTGGTGCAGGAATGCTTGGTGTAGGTTATTTTATGAAACATAAGTCTAATTTTCATTTCCGTGCAGGATTGGAATTTATGTATTTGAATTCTACAACAAGTTTAGATAATTTTTCTTATTCTGGTGATTTCTCATATAGCGATGCAAACAAACAAAATCATATTATGAAATATATGATGGATTTTGAAGGCTATAAAGAGGCTCAAAATAGAATGTCATTGAATATACCAATCATGTTTGGTACTCAAATTAAGCAATTTTATTTCCTTGCTGGAGCTAAAGCAGGTTTGGGCTTAATGGGTAATTATTCGATGAAAGGTGATGTTACTACAACGCTTGAAGACCCAGAGTTGATTGATATTATGGGTAATATGCCTACTCACAATTTGGGAACTAAAGAGATTAAATATGGTAGTAAATTCAATTTTGGTCTTGATGTAGCTATTTCAGCTGAGGTTGGTATTTGTCTTGATGACTACTTCCCAGCATCGGCATTGGAATATGGTTCAGGTAAAGACAAACGTAAATTATCATATCGCGTTGGTGCTTTTGTGGATTATGGTGTGATGAATATAAATGCTAGTAAACCAAATGGTTTATTGTTGAATTTTCCAGAAATAGTAGATAATGGAGACGGGTCTTTTGAGGTTCCAGTGTCAAACATTGAAAATGGTCAATTCCAAAATAATAGTGTATTGTCTGTAAAAAATAGTGAAGGTAAATTGGCTAATTTGAATTCGTTGGTGGTTGGTGCTAAATTTACTGTATTACTAGGTTTGGATAAAGCGCCAAAACCAGTTAAGAAAAAACCACGTCGTCGTCCTGTAATTAGAGAGGTGTCGTTCATTCCAGATCCAACATACTTCTATTTGTTTGTTAATGACTTTGAAACAGAAGAACCTCTTGATGCGATGGTTAAAGTATTTACTTTGGGTGAAGCATCTGATACAATTTTTGCAGGTATGACTGACAAGGAAACTGGTTTTGTTGAAGAGCAAATAGATAATGGTCAATATGGAATTAGTATTACGCGTCCAGGTTATATTGATTATAGTGATACTTTGTTTCGAGTGATAAGTGATACATTATATGTAGATTTGCAACCGATTAAGAAAAATACAGTTGTTATATTGCGTAATTTGTTGTTTGATACAGATAAAACAACAATCCGTAATATATCGGCGCCATCTCTTGAAGAATTGTATCAGTTGTTAGCAGCTAATCCAAATATGAGAATTAGAATTACGGGTCACACTGATAATGTTGGTTCGGAACGTTATAATAAAAAATTGTCAGAAGGACGTGCTAAATCTGTATTTGATGAAATGGTTAATAGAGGTATAGATCCTTCACGTATGGAATGGAATGGTCGAGGCTCGAAAGAACCAATTGAATCTAATAAAACAGAAGAAGGACGTGCAGAAAACCGAAGGGTAGAATTTACAATTCTTAGCAATGAATAAGAGATAATATAGGAGTTAATAGGGACTATGGAATACCATAGTTGCTATAGCTCCTATAATATTTTTTAATTAAAGATTTAATATCATCAGAACATAAAATTTATAATTAAAAAAAAACAATATGAAGACAAAATCTTATCTTTTTCTTATTATTACTATGATTTTGGGTTTGTCGTTTACGGTGCAAGCTCAATCGAATTTTTATGAAGACTTTAATGGTGTCAGTGCTCGTAAGATACCAAGTACGTGGGAGATTTCGGAAGGTGAAAGTTTTTCGGTTTCATACGGTTGGAGAGGTGCAAAAGATGACTTTGATGGGATGTGTATGCGTTTTAAAGCGGAAGGTGGCTCCTATAGTGTGTTGCGTACACCTGAAATATCGTTGTTGTCAGACAAAGATTTGAGTTTCTATTTTAAAAATGAGACAGCTGATTTTTCGGTATATGTAGATGTTTTGAATGAAGATGGAACAGAGACACGTAATTTGTTGGAAGCGAGTCTAGTTTCTTCGTCGTGGACATTGAAAACTTTTTCATTGAAAGAGTTTACTGGGAAAAAGATTAAGATTGCGTTTTATGGCAAGAAAACAGATGTTGGAGGATATGCTTTTTTTGATAAAGTATCTATAGAAGATGTATCTATTTGTGCATATCCGATGGATTTGGAATTGGTATCTGTGTCGCAAAATAGTGCTTCAATAATGTGGAGAATTAATTCAGATGGAGGCTCAATACCTAATTATTTTAGAATTACTTTGAAAGATGAAGATGGGGCTATAGTTGGAGATTATGATGATTATATTTTTGAGAATGATGGATCGTATTATTTTGTATTTGAAGGGTTAAATAGTAGTAGTAAGTATACAGTCAATTTGCGTTCGGATTGTACTGAAGATTTGAAAGGTATATCTAAGTGGAGCGAAGATTTTATTTTTAGGACATTGTGTGAATCAGTAGAATTACCTTATATAGAGAATTTTGATGCAGAAAATCGTTTAGTCCCTTTTTGTTGGTCGGTTAATTCTGATAATCTTTCAGGTGTAGAAATTTCGACATCAGGATTTAAGTATGGAGATAGTGGTTATTCGTTGATATTGAAAGGTAATGCATCTAAATCAACATTTGTTGTTTCGGATCAAATTGCACATGCAGCAAATAATTTAGAGGTATCGATGATGATTTATGGTGATTATGGTTTGCCATTTAATGTGGGTTTGACAACCGACCCATTGTCGGGTGATGCGTTTGAAATATTGTGGGAGGATACTATTGATTTTCATTCAGGATGGCATGAAGTGCGTTTCTGTACTGATGCAACATATTATGGAAATCAAGAGGATTTGTCGTTGTTTATATCATTGCCTGCTGGTGTTGATGGAAGTGATAGGTTGTATATTGACAATTTTGTGGTGAGAGAACGTCCTGTGTGTCCACGTTTGGAAAAAGTGGAAGTGAAAAATATTTTAGCGCAAGAGGTTACATTAGATTGGTTAGAATTTGGTAATGCAGGAAATTATGAAATAGAGATTACTAATATATTAACTAATCAAGTTACAACACACAAAGTACAAGCATCAAATGCTACGATTGGAGGTTTGATAGGAAATACTCTCTATAGTGTGAAAGTGCGCTCGATTTGTTCAACAACAGAGATGGGAGAGTGGAGTTTGCCTGTAGAGTTTACAACAGGATGTGATGTGATGGAGTCGAACGTTTTTGCTGAGAGTTTTGAAGCAAGTAGCAGTATGATACCAGGGTGTTGGCAAGTTAAGCAATTTGTCAAAGGTTATGGAGAAGGAGATGATTATGGAGATCAAGGTATAGATGTTTACTCGGTGGTGTCGTCGTTGTATTTGGGAGCAAGTTATGACAATAGAGCAAAAGATGGTAGAAAAGTGTTGCGATTTAGAGCAACGAAAGCAGGAACACGCACTGCGATTATAACACAAGCGATGCAAATGGATGTTGCTGGTTCGTATGATGTTTCGTTTTGGGTGTTTAGACATGATAGAGAGGTGATGATTGATGGTGTGGTTTATCCAGAAAAATTGAGAGTATTGGTTAACACTAGCCCAGATACAGTTGGTGCTATATTGTTGGATGAGATAAATGCATCCATGTTCCATACACCAGCAGTAAATGCTCCTGGTTGGTATCAATATGATTATAATATTCCTTTGTCGGGAGAGGTATATTTCATGTTAGATATGGAGGCTGCTCCTAATGGTAATGATTTATTTGTTGATCAGATTAGTGTTTATGATGCTCCAACATGTCGTAAAATTAAAGATATAGAGATGCTACCTCCTACTGAGACTGAGTTTAGCATGAAGTGGGAGAAAGGTGCAAATGAGACATCTTGGGTTGTACGTTATAGACTTACAGATCCAAATACGATGGCAACGATAAAAACAGAGAGTGTAACCGTATCGGGTGGAGTGCCAGAGTTTAAGTTAGAAGGGTTGACACATTCTACAGAATATCGTATAGCAGGTAGAGTTGCAAGTTATTGTGGCGGTGTTGATACAGCAGAGTGGGTAGAATTTGATTATAAATTTATGACGGAGTGTGATGCTATATCATCATTGCCTTATGCAGAGAATTTCGAAGGTGTGACTTTTCCTCCTGTTTGTTGGAGTGTAATAGGTTCGGCAGATGATGTTATAAGACATGAGAGAGAGGCATTTTTGTATCAAGGTGCTGGTGTGCAATTTGAATCAAACAATGTAGTGTTGGTAACTCCAGAGTTTGCTACAGAAGCAGGTAAAGATTATAGAATGACATTTATGATGTTGCGTAACTATGGAGAAGAAGGAAGTGGTATTGAAGTGTGGTTGAATGATAAACCTTCGATGGATGGAGCTGAGCAGTTGTTGTTTGTGGCAAGTGATTATTTAGGAACTCCAAGTGTCACACAAAAGGGATATTATCAATATAAAGTAGAATTTGCTGGTGGAGGTTCAAAATATTTGTTATTTGCAAATGTTGGAAGTTCGAGCGACCACAATTATATTGACAATGTAGCATTGTTAGAAAAACCAAGTTGTGAACCTGTGCTTGATTTTTCGGTTGATAATGTTACTTCATATACAGCGCGCGTTGTGGTTAAAGATGAAGGTGTTACAAATTGTGAAGTTAGTTTATGTGGGGTAGGAATTGCCCCAAATGCAGGCAAAATTGTTCCGTCTGACACATGTGTGATAGAGGTAAATAATTTGTCGGCAGAAACATCGTATGATGTTTATGTACGAAATGTTTGTGGCGAATTAAAAGGCGAATGGTCATCTAAGAAAGTGACAATTACAACGCATTGTACGCCATTTGAAGTTACAAAAGTAACACCATTTGTAGAAGACTTTGAGTCATTCCAAGAGGCACAGCAATTGAATGGTTGCTATTTGAGAGAAGGAGGATTCTTTAGAACAGAGGTTCGTGATGCTACATACAAGTCGATGGTGGCAAATAGTGGTAGTTTGTATGCATGGATGAGTAGTGGTGTTTCGGCTGTATTGTATCGTCCTTTGAAATTGAAGGCTGGAGTTTATTATGAACTTTCAACATACGCAATACAAGGTGGAACAAGCAGTCACGTATCAATAGGTTATGCTACAGTGCCAGTGGTTGATAGTTTAGTGTATATAGCTGAGTTAGAGAAAATAGAACAAGAGTGGGGTAAACATTCGGGATATTTCCAAGTACCTCAAACGGGCACATATTATTTTGGTATAAAAGTTTATGCAGGAGCTAATATTGGTTTGGATGATATAAGAGTAGATGAAGTTACTTGTGTACCACCAACAACAGGAATAGCTAATTTGACAAGTAATTCAGCAGCTATAAAGATAGAAGATTTGACGGCAGGCAAATGGATGTTGAGTGTAAATAACTTTGCATTCTCGCCAGAAGTATCTAATGGTAATATTTTCCATGGAGAAGTAACAGCTGAATATACTGATTTAGAGAACTTAGAACCTAATTCAGAGTATTATTATTCAGTTAAATCGTTGTGTGGTGAAGGCGAAGAGAGCACATGGAGTAAGGTAGAGACATTCACAACAAGATGTTCAGCACAGTCGTTGCCATTTAGCGAAGGATTTGAGTATGATATAAATTGTTGGACATTCTTGGGTGATTATGAAACACACAATTTGATGACTTATCCTAAATATAATGGTAATCAATCTCTTAGTGTATCGAAAGCGACTATCATATCGCCAGAGTTAGATGTTGAATCGTTGGCAGATTATATGATAGAGGGTTGGGTTCGTTCATCTGGAGCAGATCAAACAATCTCTATTGGTGTTATGAGTGATATAGATGATATCACTACTTTTGAACCAATTGGTACATTCGATATTCAAAGAAGTTTGGAATGGTATAAATTCAGTTTATATTTTAGTGATTTGAATTTGCCAGATTATGAATATGTGAAGAATGCTAGATATATAGCAATTTATCTACCGCAAGATGATTTTTCATTCTCTTTTGATGATTTGTCAATTAGTTTGGCACCAAATTGTAAACAGCCAGTAGAAGCGAAATTTGATGATATTACAGATAATAGTTGTACAATTAGTTGGTCATCTAAAGGGGAAGAGACAAGTTGGCGTATTGTGGGTAAACGAGGTTCTCGAGTAGCAGTTGATACTATAGTAACAACAAATCCAGCTACAATAAATGGATTGTTGCACTCAACTACATACGATTTTGAGATATCTTCAATTTGTTCGTCAACAGAGTTTAGTGCAGTTACAAACGTAGGTAAGATTACTACAGAATGTGGTGCATGGGATTTGCCATATATTGAAGATTTTGCTAATTATTCTTATGGTTCAACACCATTGTGTTGGGAAAATTTAGATAATGGCGGATGGTTTGTAGAGTATAATGATCGTATATATTTCCCAACAAATGAGAATAATAAAGTAGGTCAAAAATCTACAATTTTGACACCTAAATTCAATTTGAAAGATGTAGAGGGAGCACTTCTTACTATGAGTTTGGCAAATAGTTATGCTGATACATTGACAATACGATTGTCAACTGATGGAGGTAAAACATATCCTATTGTTTTGGGAGAAGGTTACAAAGAGTTGCCAAATTATACAACTGTGAAATTTGATTTGACTCCGTATGTTGGTAATGATATAAGAATTTCGATAGAGGGAACAGCTTCTGGTGTCGAAACATCATATATTGTAATCAATCGTTTTGAGATAGAACCAATTGAAAGTTGCATGCGTCCTGTAGGTTTGACAATTAAAGAGGTTGGTGGAACATCGGTAGTAGTTGAGATAAATGATACAACAAGGGCAACTGCATGGGAGTATGTTTGTTTGAAGGCAGGAGAGTATTTAGAAGATGCTACAGAGTTTACAAGTGTGACTACAAATTCATTTACAATCGAAAATTTGGGTGGATTCACAGATTATACGCTTTATGTGCGTACAGATTGTGGAGATAAGAAAAGTGCTTGGCGCGATATTTCGTTTATGACCGAATGTGCCGAGGTGAATACAGTGCCATACTATGATGGATTTGAGAAGATAGAGAGATTCCAAGATGGATGTTTCACAGTTTTCACAACAAAACCAAATGGTATAGAGAGCTGGCGACCTACATGTGGTATTAGTTTGTCAAAATTTGCAGAGGGTAAACATTCGTTGGAATTGTTCCCTTCTAACGAATATGAAATGTTTGTGATAATGCCACAATTGGATGCACCAACAACTTCATTGAAATTGACATTTGATTATTTGTCGCAACGTTCGTCATATTATGCTCCAGATATAGTTGTAGGTGTTATGACAGATGTAACAAATGCAAGTTCGTTTGAAGAGGTTACGACCTGTGTATCGTTTGAGCCACGCAAAGATGTTGATGGTAATGTAATATTTGAAACAGTTAAGGTTGAGTTTAATATATTGGAGTCGGAATATGCAAATGCGCGTATAGCCTTTAAGGTAGGACCAACTCTATATAATCAAGGAGAGGCATATATTGATAATATAAAAATTGAGCAAGTAGATGCATGTCCGAATGTTCGTTCAATTGACCTTGTTTCGGTAGATGCAACATCGGCTAAATTGGCATTGAAATATATGTCAGATGCCGTTCAGTTGGCATACGGTCCTGCAATACAAGATATTGACTCAATGACTCGAGTTGTAAGCATATTAGATACTATAGAGTTGACTGATTTGACCAAGGGTGCTAATTATGCAGTATATGCTCGTAGTGTTTGTGGCACAGACACAGGTGAGTGGATTCAACCATTGACATTTGGAACATTGTGTGATCCTTATGTTATAGATAATGCAACAATGTATAGTGAGTCATTTAATTCTTATGGAGATCATCCTATGGATTTCCCTCCATGTTATACTCGCGTAAAAACACATTTTGAATTGGGCGTTGAATATCCTAAGTTGAGTAGAGCAAGTGAAGGCGAAGGAGATAAGAAAGTGTTGCATCTCTATAAGGAGATAACATTGGCATTGCCAGAATTCAGCTTGTCGGGTGAGCGTTTGATGATGTTGTTCAACTCATACAATCCACAAGGAGGTACATATTATAAAGTGGGATTGCAAGAAGATTTGTCGGACGATGCAACATTTGTGGAGATAAAAGAGCTATATGCTTCTACATTATTGCGTCAAGAAGTGATAGATTTCTCTCAATATAAAGCAACAGGTAAGTATATTGTATTTAAAGGAACATCAAAAACAAATAGTGTTTATATTGACAATTTGCTTGTATCAAAAGCACCTGAATGTTTTGCTCCAACCGATTTGAAATTGAAGGCATTAGGAGATACTTTTGCTATCTTTGATTGGAATCATGCTCCTGCAGCTATGAAGTATGAGTGTGAATTGAGCTCAGAAAATGGCATTGAAAAATTTGATGTAGATACATTGACAGAATTGTTGTCGTTGAATACGTTGATAAGAAATACTGAGTATATTTTGCGTATGCGAGCAGTTTGTGAAGAGCCAACATCATGGGTAGAGGTTAACTTTACTACAATGAATGACATTCCGACATTCCCATACGTTTGTGGATTTGAAGATGTAGTAGAGAATGCAAATTGGATGTTTGCCGATAAGGGAGAAGATGTTAAATTCATTGTTGGAGGAAATAGCAATAATTCTGTAATGACTGGCGATAGCGCATTGTATATTGCAGATGCAACTAATGTTTATGCTTATTATGATTATGGTAATGCAAATGTTTATGCATATCGTTCATTCTTGTTTGAACCAGGTGATTATCAAATTTCGTTCGATTGGAAATGTAATGGTGAAGCGAATAGAGATTTTGGACGTTTATTCTTAGCTCCAATTGATATTTATATTAATGCAGGTTCTAAAATTGGGGCAGACACCTTGGATCTTGGCAAATATATTCGTTTGCATGAAAATGATAAATTGTCAGGTTCTCCAGTTTGGAAATCAGAATCAGCAATTGTTTCTGTTGATGAATTAACTAATTATTATTTATTAGCTCAATGGTCAAATGATGTTTCTGGGGCTATGAATCCACCTTTGGCTATAGACAATATACGTATTGTTAAAATAGAGTGTGGTATTATTGAGGATTTGGCTTTGCGTGATGCAGATACAAGTTCGGCTATAGTAGATTTCACTAATCCTACCGAAGGTGGTGAGGTTGAATATGCATTGTCGTTGACAGCAGATGTAGAATTGGCATTTGCAAATGGTACTATTGCTGGTGATAGCATATTGTTAAGTGGTTTGACTGCAAATACTCAATATTATTTATTTGCACGACCTAAGTGTGATGGTGCTATGGAGTCTCCATGGGCAATTTTATCTTTTACAACAGATTGTCATGCTATTGAGGTGAAAGATGATATGTCTTACTTAGAAAATTTTGAGACTTATTCAGTTGCAGATGTATTTGATAATTGTTGGACAGAGGAGCATTTGTTAGGCAATAATCGTTGGATGATAAATAGTGTAGATGCAAGTGTTGAAGCAAATGCATATTCGGGAAGCAACTTTATGAGTTTGTCAAGTCGTGGTGGTAAGAATATGAATAGTGTAACAAGATTATTTAATCTTGAAGGTGGTAAATATTATAAAGTTTCGGTTTATGCACGTCAAAGTGATTCACCTGCAGCATATATAAGTTTGATTAAGAAAGAGGCAGGAGATGTTGTTGAATTGATTCGTGCTGCTATAACTAATAATGATTATCAAAAAATTGCTGCAGAGGTTTATGTTGAGACAACTGGTATTTATGAATTAGGTTTGATTGGCGAAGTTTCTAATTCGTCATGGAACTTGATGATTGATGATTTCTCAGTAGAAGAGTTGGCTGTAGGTACACCAGTTGAATTGCGAGTTGAAAATGTTACCGAAAATAGTGTTGAGTTGACTTGGGTTGGTAATAGTGAAGTATACGAAGTAGAAGTTTTGCAGTCAGGGGTATTGGTGGCGTCTATTACAACACAGACAGAGCGTGCAGAAATTACAGGTTTGAATGCTTCGGCAAGTTATGAAGTGCGAGTAAGAGCAGTTTATGGTGATGAAAAATCAGACTGGGTTACATTGAGCTTTAATACAACTTGTGGAGTTGTTTATCCTCCATTTATTGAAACATTTGAGAATGTGCAATTGGCAACTATTCCATTCTGCTGGGATAATACTACCGAATCATCTCTTCTTGAAAATATGTACAATTGGTCTGTATTTGCACCAGATGAGTATAGTTATATTGGTAATGAGAGAGGACGTTGTGTGAGAATACAATGTGCGTCAACAAATGGACATTCTATGTTGATGACTCCATCAATTAATCTTGATGGTAATTATAGTTTGTCATTTAATTATTTAAGTTCATCAGCCAATGAAAAATTGAAAGTTGTAGTTGTTTATGATGGTGGAGCAGATACGTTGGATGTATTTGGAAATACAGATAATGAATGGGATGTTAAGCGTTATAACTTGTCTAAGTATAATGGAAAAGTAGTAAAAATAGGTTTTTATGCTACAGCATCAAAAGCGTCATCAGCTTATATAGTTATAGATGATGTTCGAGTTATTTGTTATGCTGATGAAATAGTATATGAAGATGCTATTTGTCAACCAATTCAAGGTTTTGCTACTTACAATAAATATGGATTTTCTGTAAATACAACAATGTTGAATGTTGGTGTCAATACAATTGAAAAATTGTTTGAAGCACAATCAACTAGCGAATGTGATACAATGAAGGTGTTACGATTAACTATGAATCCTTCGGGCACATATCAATATAATGATACTATTTGTGAAGGAGAGGTTTATAATAAAGAGCCGTTTGTAGGAAAGAATATAGTGTTATCAGGTTATTATGATGCTTTATTGGTTTCTTCGTGTGGTTGTGATAGTATTGTGAGATTGAACTTAACAGTTTTAAATACACGCAACTCTTTGTCAGATACAATTTGTGAAGGAGATGTTTATACATTAGGTAATAATTCTATTACGGAATCTGGTATATATGTTGATACGTTGATTAACTCTCGTGGTTGTGATTCGATTGTTACGTTGACATTGAATGTAATACCAAAATATTTTGAAGAAAAACAATTGATTTGTGAAGGAGATAGAGTAGAATGGAAAGATACTGTTTTGACAACAACAGGACGTTATGAACGTGTATATAAAAATCAACAAGGATGTGATTCTGTAGAAGTTTTAGATTTGAAAGTATTGCCATCGGAAGTTGAGGTTTATGATACAATTTGTTTGGGTAGTGAATATCAATTCTTGGATACTATATTGACACAATCAGGTTTGTATGTGCGTACATTCCAAAATGTTTTGAGATGTGACTCTACCGTACATTTGTATTTGCATGTAACTGAACCTGCGCCAACAATCGAAAATGATTATGTTTGCGAAGGTGAATTATATACAGGTTATGGTCATAATCGTATTACAATTACTCAAGATACATTGTTGATTCAACGTATATCATCGCCAGATAAATGTGATTCGTTGGTTCATGTCTATGTTGATTATATTGAGAAGATTATAATTGACACAACAGTTGTTATCAAGGAAGGTGATTTTTATGATTTTGGTGAGAATACATTGACTAAACCAGGTAGTTATAGTGAAGCCTTTACATCTTCGGCAGGTTGTGATTCGATTGTTAATCTCACACTTGTGATTGAAACAGGAGTAGAGAGTGTTTATTCTACCGATTTGATTATTGCTCCTAACCCAATTGAGTTTAATGAGTTTACTTACATCAATCGTGAATGGACAGTTGAAGAGCAACAAGATTTGAGGATTGAGATTGTTGATGCAACAGGACGGGTTGTGTTGAGTGATTATCCTACAGATTATCCTATTGTAATAAAAGGATTGGTTGTACGAGGAGTTTATCTTGTAAGGATAGTCTCTGGAACGGGTGAAGTTCACGTGGGTAGATTGGTTGTACGATAAAATGTTTGGAGAGGATTTTGATATTTAATATCAAAAATCCTCTCTTTTGTTTTTTATAAAATATTTTTTTGACGATTTATGAAAAGATTAAGTTTATTTTTAGGTTTTTTGATAGCTTGTTTTTCTCTTTCGGCGCAAGTATTGGATGTGTTGAATGAGGATTTCGATGATGTAAGTTTGAGTTTGCCTGATGGGTGGGATAATAGTGATAATACATTGAGTAATCCAATGTATAATTGGACTTGCTATTCTCCTGGGTATGGAGGAGAGGGTAAATGTATGCGCTTTAATTCCTTCACTACATTACAAGGAGAGAAATCTGCTTTGAAAACACCAGTTTTCAAGTTGGATAGGGCCACTATACTTCGTTTTAAATTTAAGAATATAGCAGGAGGTGATTTTTCTGTTTATTTGTCATTGGATGGAGGAGCTACGCGAGGTAATTTGATAGAGAGTAATTTGAAGGCTAATAATTGGACTGAGAAAGAGTACACATTAGAAGGTTATGTAGGTTCAGAAAATGTTTGTGTTATTTTTGTTGCTACTAGTAATAGTGGCAATAGTGATGCTTTTATATATCTTGATGATGTAATTGTAGAGGATATCCCATTATGTTCAGGCCCTAAAAATTTAAATTTACTTAGTGCAACTGATAATAGTGCTATAATAACTTGGGATTTGTCTGGTATTGGTGGAGAGCCAGAAAAATATAGATTGCAGATTACAGATGTGAAACAATTGATTACTGATTCAATTGAGTTTGAAGCAGAGGATTTTATGTATGAATTAGAGGGGCTAGTATCAAATACAGATTATGAGTTGATATTGGAAACTTATTGTGGTTTAGGTAAAGGGTGGTCGGATGAGTCGGAAGTGTTGGAATTTAAAACATTGTGTGAAACAAAAGTATTGCCTTTTGAAGAAACATTTGATGCGGTAGCGGTTGGCAATGTACCTAGTTGTTGGTTTGGAGAGGGAAGTGAAGTGTGTAGTGAGCAGGTCGGTTCTTTGAAGTTGAATTCTACTACTACATCAGGGGCTCTTATTGTCACTCCTCGTTTGTTTCATCCGGCAAATGATTTGGACATAAAGATGAAAGTTTATGGTGCTATAGGCACTAAGTTTAAAGTTGGTTTGATGAGTGATCCGTTGTTGCCTGAGACATTTGAGGTATTGTGGGAAGATTCTATAAAGGAGAACGAAGTATGGATGGATTATCGTCGTCCATCATTAACGAGTGTTGCTTATACTGTAGTCGATAATGTGTCGTTGGCAATTAGCTTGGATGCAGGAGTAGTGTCAGTATTATATATTGATAGTTTGAGTGTGACGGCAGCTCCAGATTGTATGTATTTGTATGATTTGAAGTTTGAAACATCAGATGCAACAACTATTGTTTTGGATTGGAGTGAATATGTTGCCGCAGATTCGTATGAATATGAAATTAAGGTAGATGGTCAAGAGATTGTGACAGATGGATTATTGTCGGTTGTTAATGGGCAATATGTTGTTGAAGGTTTGACTCCATCTACAAAATATAAAATTAGGATTAGAGGTGTGTGTGGTAGTGATAGAGGAGAATGGACAGATTGGATTTATGTTAAAACAGTATGCTTGCCACGTGAAAATGCTATATTTTTAGAGTCTTTTGCTAAGGGTAGTGTGCCTGAATGTTGGATAGTGAAACAGACGGTAGGAGTTGATAAAACAGGAACATTGAATAGAGGAGATGATGGTTGGTCGGTTACAACAACCGCAGCGAATGTTTATTCGGGCACAGCGGCTTTGTGGGGGCGTAAGGCGTATAAAGGAATTCGCACGATAGTAACGACACAGGCTATTGATATTGAGCGTGCTGGAATGTATGATATGAGTTTTTGGATGAAACGTTTGTCTCAGAATGGTAGTGATGTGTTGCAAGTATGGGCTAATAATCGTCCAGATACGGTAGGTGGTGTTAAGTTGGGTGTGGTGCATAATGGCATTAATGAGTCACCTGTTGTTGCTGCCTCTGGGTGGTATAAGTATGAATATAATATTCCGCTTAGTGGTGTGACTTATATAGTCTTAGAGATGGTATCGAATCAGGTTTCGCAATTTTATATTGATGAATTGGAGGTCTATTTAGCACCAACATGTAGGAAAGTGAGTGATGTGAAGTGGGTTGATGAGACAACAACTGGTGGTATTGTAGAATGGAAAAAAGCAGCAGATGAAACAGCATGGATTGTAAATGCTCAGGCGAATAGTGCTTCTGGAGAGGTAAAAGAGTATCAAGATACTATTTGGGGTACTCCACAATGGGTATTTAGAGGTTTAGAATCGGGAACAGATTATGTGGTGAGTGGTGAGGTTATGGCATATTGTGGTGGAGAAGACAAAGGTGATGCGGTATCTTTTAGTTTCACATTTATGACAGATTGTGAGGCGTTTGTAGATTTCCCATTTATTGAAGGTTTTGAGGGCGAATTGTTTCCTCCAAAGTGTTGGAAGCAGTGGCAAATTGCATCGCCTAATGGTGTTGATTCAACAAAACAGGGTTGGGGTAGAAACTCGAATTTGACAAGTTATATACATCGAGGTTCTGCTTCAGCGCAATTGCATAATTTCACTGAAGGGCATCGACACTTGTTGGTTATGCCACAGATGGATTTTGGCGATGGTGGTTATAGATTGACCTTTTGGCAGTATAGAAATGCGGGTTATACAATCAAACAGTCAGAGGGAATCAGAGTGCTGATAAATGATAGACCATCAACCGAAGGGGCGCGTGAGTTGATATATATAAAGAGTAACATGCTGATGTATCCTGAGGAGTATGAGGTTGGTTTCTATAAGTATAAGGTTGATATACACGACACAGGTTTGCAGTATGTTATGTTTGAGGGAGTGAGTGAGAATTATACAGCATCGTTTATAGATGATGTAGAAATATCGAAAATACCAGACTGCGACGAGGTTGGTAAATTTGCTGTAGTTGATGTGTTGGATACCCAAATCAGTGTGAAGGCAAGTGAATTGGGTGCAGGAGGCAGTTGGCAAGTGAGTTGTGGTGAGGGTGATTTTGTTGCAGAAGATGGTATTATAGTGAATGGCACTGACAGTGTAGTAGAGATTATAGGATTAGAGTCATCGACAACTTATAGATTGTATGCTCGCAGAGTGTGTGGTGATAAATATGGCGAATGGAGCGAGGAATTGGTTGAGGTAACTACATTGTGTGCTCCAGTGGCAGTTACTTCTGAAACTGAGTGGTTTGAAGGTTTTGAAGATTATGCAACAGGTGGTGGTATAGGTAGTTGTTATATTGAAGAGAGAGGTACAGTGTCGAGCAGAGAGTTGAAAGTGATGAGTGTTTATAACGAAACAGATGTCTATGGTGAGGTAGTAATGTATAATATTCAGCCAAAAACAGGTAGTCGATTTGCATTGACGCCAGAGTATAATAGCGATAACTGGCTGTTTGCACATGTTGAGTTGTTGGCTGGCGAGAATTATGAGTTGTCGTTGATGGCACGTCATGGTGATCCGTTAACAAATATTGAAACGAAAGTGTCGTTGGCGTATGGTAGTCGTCCTATCTCGGATAGTATGACGACATATATTGTTAAAGATTATGTTGTGGATGGCGATTGGACTTCTGTAGTGGGTTCATTTGCAGTGGAAGAGAGTGGAAAATATTTTGTCGGAATACATTTGCAAGTAAATGATTATTATGAAAAAGGAGCTTTGGATGATATTAGATTGAGAATTAGCAATTGTGTGATGCCATCGTTGATGTCGGCTTCGCGCACAACACAAAGTTCGGTTGTGTTGAATGTAGTCTCGTTGTCGGATAGTATTAGAATTGCTGTGTCGGATAGGAAATTCAATCCAGTGAGTGAACAAGCCAATATTTATGACGATGTTGTGCTTGTGTCGGGTACTCAATATAGCATTACTGATTTGCAACCAGATACTAAATATTATTATTCGGTGTGTGGTGTGTGTGGCGAGTATGAGAGCGATTGGATGCGATTGGATTCGTTTGAAACAAGATGTTTGGCTGTAGATGTGCCGTTGTCTGAATCGTTCGAAAACAAAGATGGTTTTGGTTGTTGGTCGGTGATAGAAAATGGTTCAGGCGAAATAGTTTCTAATGAGGCATATGCAGATAATTATAGTTATAAGGCAAATGGTGTAACATTGATCACTCCAATGCTCAATGTAGAGTCGTTGGTAGATTATATGTTGACAGGGCAGGTGTATGCCGTAGGTAAAAATGTGTCGTTTGCAGTGGGAGTGATGATGGACCCTAACGATCTAGAGACATTTGAAACAGTATCGACCTTTACTGTGCATAATCGTACTACATGGACCGAGTTTTTCAGTTTCTTCTCGTTGTTAGATAAACCAGAATTTGAGCCTTATAGAGGAGCTAAATATGTGGCTATTGTAGTGCCTAACGATGTGGATTTCTATTTCGACGATTTGAGGATAGATGTAGCTGTGGAATGTCCTAATCCTACAGAGCCAATTATAACAAACATAACTACAACTTCTTGCAACATTGCTTGGCTTGCAAATGGAGATGAAAATCAGTGGCGTATAGTTGCTATGGGGCAACATGCGGTAGATACTGTGGTCAATAGCACATCTGTGACAATTGGAGGTTTGCATCCATCAACATATTATGACTTTTATGTAACTGCTTTATGTTCAGATATAGAGACTAGCATAATGTCGTATGTGGGCGGAATGAGAACTCTGTGCGCTGAAGTGATGCCATTGCCTTATAGCGAAACAATGGAGGGTGCAGAGTATGTGAGTGATTTGTGTTTCAGTTATATCAATAAAAAAGCAGAATGGCCAGCTGTTGAGTTGGATAAAGCCCTCTTTGTGATGGGTGGTAAGCAGTCGTTAGAATTGATAATGTCGAAAACAGAACCTTTGTGTGTAATAATGCCAGAGTTTGAGTTGCCAACCAATCAATTGCGTATGTCGTTTGACTATAGAAATGAGACTGCTGATAAGCGTTGGAATACAGATTTGGTGCTTGGTGTGATACGTGATGTGAATGATATTACCACATTCGACACATTACGAGTATGCCCAATGAGTTCGGATAGCACAAGGGTATATTACTATTTTGACTCATTGCCAGCCGACTTGGCCAATGCTCGTATAGCATTGAAATATGGTCCTGGTCCGATAGATAATAGAAGTTGTGGTATTGACAATATTCTCGTAGAGGCTATACCAGGTTGTGTTGAACCTGCCAAAGAGATGGAGATAGTGAAATTGACCGACACGTCTGTTGCAGTTAAATTTGATGGTCGAGGAGCAAGTAAGTTTGAGTATAAGGTAGTTAGTAATGGTGAGATAATGACGAATAATGAGTTTAATAATACTCAATTTACTATTCAAAACTTAATGCCACGCACCTATTATGAACTTTATATTCGTAGCGTATGTAGTGAGACAAATAAGAGCGATTGGGTGGGCCCATTGAGTTTCAGAACGAACTGTAAAGACGGTTTAGAGACACCATGGATCGAGACATTCGAAGATTATAGCAATATATCGGAAAGTTGTTTTATGACAATAGGCGAAGAGGGGCATACAAATATCTCGTTAGCTAATGGCCGATATGCAAGTAAGGGTGATAAAGGCATGTTGATGTCGTTGGGTCAGTATAAAGAGATGTATGTGGTATTGCCTCGTTTTGATGCTCCTATTAGTGACTTGAAATTGGTATTTGATTACTATAGCGAAGAGCATGACGGTGTGACTGCCGACTTGATATTGGGTGTGATGAGTGACATATCGGATAAGTTGACATTCAAACAAGTGATGCCATACGGAACAACTAATGGTTATGTTACAACATATCAAACATTTGAAAATATTGGTGCAGAGTATGAAAATGGATGGATTGTATTCAAATGGTGTAACTTTAGAGAAGAGTGGTCGTCGGGTCCAACATATTATGCTTACTGCGGATTAGATAATATCAAAGTAGAAGCAGGAGAATCATGTTTCGAGCCCGAACATTTTGATTTGGTAAATGTTACCAGCAATTCGGCAGTAGTAACATGGAGTCATCTTGAAGGAGTTGAAAATGCAGAATATAGACTCAAAGTTGCAAGTAGTCAAGAGGAGGTGATGGCTGGCACTGTGGATGCTATGCGTGTTGAGTTATCGGGATTAACTGCTGGCACAAATTATCTGTTGAGTGTGAGAACTATGTGTAATGACATTTTGTATTCTGATTGGGTAGATTTTGCATTTAGAACAGTGCCTGTTCCGCCTGCACTGCCATACATGGTTGGTTTTGAAGATGCAACAGAAAACGAAAATTGGACTTTGGTTAATGGTGAGCAGATGAATAAATTGGTTATAGGTAGTGATGAAGAGGCTGTTTTGAGTGGTAATAAATCATTGTATGTATCGCACGATGGTTCAGATTATTTCTATTATTTCAACCATGCGTCGGATGTGCATGCTTATCGACCAATATATTTAGAGGCAGGAGAGTATTTGAGTGAATTTAGTTGGAAATGTGCAGGCGAAGATACTCGCGACTATGGTCGTTTGTATCTAGTGCCAGTGGTGCGAGATATACGCGCTGGTGAGTATATAGCATCACAAGCCTACGTTCCAGAGGGATGTATTGCGATAGATGGAGGTAGTCATTTGAATGAGTCGGCAGATTGGGTACGAGAGGTTGTTGAGTTTAGTGTAAAAGAAGCACAATTCTATAACTTAGTAGTTTCATGGCATAACAACAATTCGGGAGGAGCTACACCGCCATTTGCAATTGATGATATCGTGATACGCGAAGCAACATGTTTGCCTGTTGATTCGTTGCATATCGTGGCTGTTGACGACAGAAGTGTTGTTGTAGGTGTTAAGAATGAGGAGACTATAAATGTAGAGTGGGAGATTAAGAATGATAAATCAGAAGTATTGAATTCTCAACTTTCAATTCTTAACTCTCAACTTTCAATTGAAGGTTTGGCTCCAGAAACAGAATATGAATTTAGAGTGCGAGTTGTGTGTGAAGAAGGAGATACATCGCAATGGAGAAGTATAACATTCAAGACAGAGAAACGAGCTGTAGATGCTCCATATATTACTGGTTTTGAAAATGGAGAAGACAATGCAGGTTGGACTATTGTCAATCGAGGCAATAACGCATTCATTGTAGGTCCTACAGATGAGGCAGTGAGCAGTGGTGATTCGGCATTGTATGTTCATAGTACACAAGATTCGTATGCTGTAAGTTATAATTATGTCAAGAATGCTAACTATTCTTCCAACACACAATATATTTATGCTTATAGGTTGATAAGATTCGAACCTGGTGCATATTATATTGATTATGATTGGAAATGTGAGGGTAAGGAGAATGAGGATTATGGTCGAGTTTATTTGCAATCAACACAAAACACTCAATTAGCTATGAATGCCTCTGTTACTTTGGATGAGGGTCCTTTATATGGTAGTTCACAATGGAGCCGTCAGGGTGGAGTATTGGTTGTTGAAGATACCACAATTTATAAACTTGTAGTGATGTGGCAAAATGAGGTGGATGGTACGTATTACACAGGACCTAAACCTTTGGCTATCGACAATATTGAGATTAAGCAGTTGGATTGTGAAGTGGTTGATAGTATCAGTCTTGTGGCTTTGGGTGATACATACGCTGAAGTTGAATTTGTCAACAAATCGCAAACTACAGATTATAGATTGATGACTGCGGATAATACGATTATTCGAGAGGGTGTTGTAGGCGAAAACAGATTAAGATTGGAAGGCTTGATGAATAACACACAATATAGTTTGTTATTGAAAGCTATATGTGACGATGGAGCAGAGTCGCCAACAAGAGAGTTGAAGTTCACAACAACAAAATATCAGTATTTGTTACCATATGAAACTGATTTTGAGAATGAAGACGACAATTTACGCTGGACATTTGAACAGGGTATAGGTTCGAATAAATTTGTAATCAATAGTGATATGAATGCCGTGAATAGAGGTGAGAAGGCACTCTATGTTTCTAATGGCGATTCGGCTTACAAATATGTAGATTATGAACGAAATGTTATGGCATACGTGTCGTTGACATTTGTAGAAGCCGGTGAATATGTAGTAAATTACGACTGGAAAGCCAAAGGCGAAGCAGGTAGCGATTATGCGCGAGTATTTTTAGCACCAACAGTTTCGGGATTGGTGGCAGACACTCATTATCCGTATGAAACATTGCGTGATGATTTTATTGCAGTAGATGGAGGAAAGGGTTTGTGTTTTGATACAGCAATTTGGCATAATCAGACCGAAGTGTTTGTTGTTGAAGAACCAATGAACTACAATTTTGTAGTTACTTGGCATAATGATAAATACATCAATGGAACACCACCTATTTCGATAGATAATATTGTAGTACGTAAGAACAGTTGTAAGGCAGTAGAATCTATAGAGATTGTTGATGTGCAAGATGTTAATGCTACGGTTAAATTGACAGCTGAGAATTTATCGGTTGTAGAATATAGAGTCAGCTTGACTTACAATCCAGAAGAGTCATTTGTCTCTGATGTTGCGTCGGGTAATATGATATATATTGATGGTTTGAAACCTAATGCAACACAATATCTATTTGTTCGTGTAAAATGTTCAGATGCTGATTATTCTTTGTGGCAAATGGCAGAAATAACAACCTATTGCGATGATATAATAACCGTGTCTAAAACTCAGCCATATATCGATAATTTCGAATATAGCGATTTAGACCCATGTTGGATTGTAACGAAAGATGGTAGATCAACAGGTCAGATTAGTATGTTGTCGTCGTTGGAAACTATAGTCTTGAAGGCAACAAATGATGTGGATGTAAGTTTAACCCGTCCATTCCATTTGGTTGCTGGCAAGCGTTATGAGTTGAGTGCAAAATCACGTCAGCGTGAGTTGTTGGAAGATTCACGTGTCGGTTTTGTAGCTCGACGTAGGGGTGGTGATTTTGATACATTAGGTCAACATCAAGTGACTCAAGCGTATGAATATTATGATGCTACATTCACTCCAACCGAAACAGGAGTTTATGAATTAGGAGTTTGGATTTTCACACCATGGTGGTGCAACAACTCTACAACATATTTATTGACTATTGATGAGTTTGAGGTGAAAGAGGTATTGTTGGCAAAACCAGAAGAGTTTGCGGTAGATTATCTCTCTTCAACATCGGTAGATTTAAGTTGGAAGGGCGATGGTTTGGCTGATAGTTTTGGAGTGCAGTTGTTGATAAATGGCAGTGTAGTGCGTGATACTATAGTTAAGGAAGAGAGTGTATCGTTTGAAGAATTGAAAAATTCTACTCAGTATGATGCACGTGTACGAGGCTTATTGACGCAAGCTGGCGATAGTTCAAGTTGGGCTACGTTGTCCTTCCGCACTCATTGTGATATAGTCAATTTGCCATTCCGCGAGAACTTTGAAGAGGCAGGTGATAATATACCTGAATGTTGGACTCTTGCATCAAATCTTGAGGAGGCGGTACGTGATTGGGCAGTGCAAGAAGATTTGAGTGGAAATAGAACAGCCACAGTGAACACTTCATTAGCTCATGGTTATGCCGTATTACATACTCCGTTGTTGTTTGTAGATAGTGATGTGTATAAACTATCATTTAGATATGAAACAACAATTCGTGACGACGAATATTTGGTTGTAAGAATTAGTAGTGATGCTGGGGCTACATTCACAGACACAGTGTTGTATGCCGTTAGAAACAATGTATGGACCGATGTGGAATACGATTTGTCGGCTTATACAGGTAAAACAATAATGATAGAATTTAAGGTTCGTTCGTTGCGTGACAATAGTTATTCAGAGTCAGTTAGAATTGATGATTTAGAGATTGTTTGTCGAAGTGCGAATGAGGTTGTTTATGCCGACCATATTTGTTGGGGCAAACGTTATAGAGGTCATGGCTTTGATGTTGATACCGAGAAGTTGAAATTTGGATTAAATCGTATAGAGCAACTCATAGAGTCGCAAGTACCAGGTGAGTGTGACACTATGAAGGTATTGAATCTTACTATTGATCCAGCAGGTACATTCTATTTGAATGATACTATTTGTCCTGGCGATGTTTATAACGAAGGTGCATTTGCTGGTTATAATCTTACAGATGCAGGTACATACTTGAGTGAACCACAAATTTCGTCTTGTGGATGCGATTCGATTGTGCGTCTTTATCTTGTAGTTCAAGCAAAACGCGAAATCATCAATGACACAATCTGTGAGGGCGAGGTGTATGAATTTGCAGGTAAGGAAATTACTTCTACTGGTATTTATGTTGATACAATTTCCTATTGCGAATTTATAACATTAAATCTTGTGGTACATCCTAAATATTTCGAACACGGCGATACTATCTGTGAGGGTACTATTCTTGAGTGGGAAGGTTTGAGATTAACTGAAACTGGTCGATATGAAAAAGTGTATCGTAATCAATATGGTTGCGACTCTGTTGAGGTGATGGATTTGTGGGTAATTCCTGAAAAAACAGATTTAGAGGCAACAATATGTCAAGGTACGACCTATTATTTCGGTGGTGAGGAACGTAGCGAAGCTGGTGTTTATGTCGATTCGTTGGTGAATATGCTTGGTTGCGACTCTATTATAACATTGCGTTTGAGCATATCAGAGCCTTCTCGTAGTAGGTTTGATGATTATGTATGTGAGGGTTACGAATATGTAGGCTATGGATTTAGACTATTTGATATTGTTGGCGATACGTTATTGTCGAGAGTAACATCTACTATTGCTGGTTGTGATTCGATAATTGAAGTATTTGTGGATTTCGTGCCTACGATTGTGGTAGATACAGTTGTAACAATTGAAGAGGGTTCATTCTTTGATTTTGGCGAAAATACATTGACAAAACCAGGTTTCTATACCGAAACATTCATGACAAAAGGCACATCGTGCGACTCTATTGTCAATCTTACGCTCGAATATATGACAGGCATAGAGAGTGTTTATGCGTTGCCATTAGTTATCGCACCAAATCCAATAAAAGGTGGAGAGACAACATACGTGAATAAATCATGGACAGCTGAAGAGCAACAAGGTTTACGTATCGAAGTGATTGATGCTCAAGGCGAAGTTGTGATGAGTGATTATCCAACCGAATATCCAATTATGATAACAGGATTGAATGTTCGAGGTGTTTATTTGGTTAGAATTGTGAGTGGAACAGGCGATGTTTATGTAGGAAAATTGGTAGTTAATTAAACCTTTGCAAAATCCGTGAGTCAAAAAGACAGAAAATAGCAGAGAGACCGCGGATTTTGCTATTTTATAAATTGGAATATTAATTAAATTAAATCAATTATTATGAAAAAGATTTTAGTAGCCATAATGGCTGTAATGATGACAATGGGTTTGATAGCTCAATGTCCACAACAAAAAACATGTGCTTTACAACAAGCTTCTCAATGTCAAGCGAAAAAAGAGTGTGTTAAACGCAATTGTGTATATTCTCCTGAGACACGTGCGATGATGCAAGTTGACAGATTATCTCGCGTGATTACAGATTTAACAGCTACAGAACGTCAGCAATTATTAGCTTTTTATAAAGATCATTATGCAAAATGTGACAAGAGAAAAGAAGCAGCTAATCCAATGACTAAGGAAGAATGTCGTAATGAGTGTAATGCAGAGTTGCGTAAGGTATTGGGCGATAATCGTTATATCCAATATCTCGAAACAATGAAAGTGAAAAGAATGGATTGTGATATGCGTGCTTGTGAACCTCGTGGCGAAAAACCTTGTGTCAAAGGAGAGAAGCCTTGTATGAAAGGCGAAAAACCAGCCACTTGCCAAAAACCATGTTCTTCAACATGTCCTAAAAAATAAGTTTTTGTCGAATAAAAAATCCCCTGATGCAATAAAGTATCAGGGGATTTTTTTTGTGATAGCAACTATAGTGACTATAATAGCTATAGCAATTATATATCAGTTTTATACATTGAAGCGGAAGTGCATGATATCGCCGTCTTGTACAACGTATTCTTTGCCTTCTACGCCCATTTTGCCTGCCTCTTTTACTGCTGCTTCTGAGCCGTAAGAGAGGAAGTCTTCGTATTTGATTACTTCGGCACGAATAAAGCCTTTTTCAAAGTCGGTGTGGATTACACCAGCACATTGAGGGGCTTTCCATCCATCGTGGAATGTCCATGCACGAACCTCTTGTACGCCTGCTGTGAAGTAAGTTTTGAGGCGAAGGAGTGCGTATGCCGATTTGATAAGACGTGCCACACCCGATTCTTCAAGTCCTATTTCTGCGAGGAACATTTGGCGTTCTTCGTATGTTTCGAATTCGGCGATTTCGCTTTCGATTTTAGCGGCAATTACGAGTACTTCTGCGCCCTCTTGTTTTGCCACTTCGCGCACACGTTCTACATATTCGTTGCCCGTAGCTGCACTTGCTTCATCAACATTACATACATAAAGCACTGGTTTAGCTGTAAGGAGGAAGAGTTCACGAGCTATTTTTTCGTCGTCTTTATTATCAAATGTTACAGTACGAGCAGATAAACCTTGCTCAAGAGCTGCTTTGTATTTTACGAGCACTTCGTAGATTTGTTTAGCTTGTTTGTCGCCACCTGTTTGTGCTTGTTTTTGCACTTTTTGTATGCGTGAATCTACGGTCTCGAGGTCTTTGAGTTGGAGTTCCGCATCGATAATCTCTTTATCGCGGATTGGGTCAACCGAGCCATCTACGTGCACTACGTTAGGGTCATCGAAACAACGAAGCACATGGAGAATAGCGTCTGTTTCGCGAATGTTAGCGAGGAATTTATTGCCGAGACCCTCGCCTTTTGATGCCCCTTTTACGAGACCTGCAATGTCAACGATTTCGACTGTAGTAGGTACGATGCGTTGTGGATTGACCAGTTCGGCGAGTTTGTTAAGGCGTTCATCTGGTACAGTGATTACGCCTACATTAGGTTCGATTGTACAGAATGGAAAGTTTGCCGATTGGGCTTTTGCGTTTGAAAGACAGTTGAAAAGGGTTGATTTACCGATGTTTGGCAACCCTACGATGCCACATTGTAATGCCATTTTATTTTAGTGTATTGTTAGTTGTTTTTGCTTAATGATTAAAGATGCAAAGTTACAAATTTTTTTTTGTTTGGGCAATAGTTACATCGACTGGTGTTAAACAAAAAATGGCGCGTGCCGAAGCTATATTGCTCCTAACACGCACCAATTTTTTATTGTGTGATTAGATGATTATTTCGTTTTTGACATTACCAAGCTAAGGTTGATTGACTCAACTGCATCTGCGATAGTCTTATATACATTTGCAATAGCCTCTGTGTCATCCTTATCCAACTGACCATAACCCAACATCAAAGCCACAGAGGTATTTCCAAAGAACTTCTCAAATGAAGTGGTATGCATATACCAATGCATCTGAGTGTTATCTTGATCTTGGAATGCGTACATATCAACATCTTGATAAGCAGGGTTGTTAGCACTCATCTTGATTGTCATCTTGTTGCCTACCACTTCGATTGGAGCCTCAATAACAACATTTTTACCCTCCAACAAGTAGCTATATTTGATTTTGTTCGCTTCAGGGAACTCAACTGTAAAGAGGATAGATTTGAGGAATTTGTCAATGATAGCACCATCCATTTTAGCAAAGTTGAATGATGTATTTAAGAAAGGAATATCCTTGTCCTCACCCTTCACGTTAGTTACGAATGTCTTGATGTAGTCGTACTTATTACCTGGAAGTTCAAGAGTTTGCTTAACACGGAGGAAATTAGATAAAATTACTTTCTCTTTACCATCAACCATTTTTATTACCTTATGTACCATAATGTCGCCATGAGCAGTTCCATCAGGAGAGTAAATCAATCTCTTTGTAAGATATGGAGACATTCCTGCAGGAATTTTATCTTTTGGCAATGCCTGGATAAGCAAATCACCTACTACTTTATATATTGTCTCATCATTTACTTGATATTCATCTGCATGTCCGCCATAACCAGTGAAGATTGATTTACCATTCTCCAAAAACGTCTGAACAGTTATGACATCACCATCACCTGTTTTTGTTTCATTATTTACCCACATACCAATCATCTCATCAGCAAGGTCATTTGTACAATACTGATAAACGTAACGCTCACCACTATCTTCAAAGAGAGAGAACGCCATACCTGGGATAATGTCAAAGTGTCCTGTGAGGTTATCATCATCATCAAAGGTCATAGTGATATTATTACCTTCAGTAACGACAGTACCATGTATATTTTCCCAATACTCACCATCCTCAACGCCGTATGACACAGCAGTTCCATCTGCATTGATAATCAACGCCTCTGCATAGTTTTCTGTAAGACAAGTCCAAGTACCAACAAGGTCTGCGCTGTGGTCGTCATAGATGTGCTCTGGTTTGTTGTCGCAAGCGGTGAAAAGCATTACAACCGCTGCAAGCATAAAAAATAGTTTTTTCATAAATGTTTAATTTTTAAATTGTTTAGAAATTATTAATTGTTTAAAATCTGTTCGATATAAAATTCTGCCAGGCATTTGTGTAATCCGTAGAGCAATATGATAAATTTCCGTGTGTTCCGTGCTTTCCGTGAGAGATAAAAGAACACAAAAAAGGCGTCACTCACTCAGCACACAACATGCCAAGTGGTAACGCCAATATATCACCATAAGCCGTATTACTACGACTAACTATTTGATTATAAGAATATTTATAGTTGGGGTAAATATTGCAAACGACAATTCCTCTGCATCTGCAAAGGAGATAACGCTATTGCCGCATATCGCAAAAAATCTATTCATTACCCAAGTGTCCTATTTCGAAAGTGCAAAGTTACAAAAAAATCAGATACAATGTATCACCCAAAGCTATTTTTTTACAGTATAGATTAATTCCATTTTGATTTAACCCAAGCTCAATATAACATCCCTCCCCAATAATCCTTCTATAGTTGCTATAGCTCCTATAGCTACTATCTTCCTGCTCTCTAATCCCACCCTAACTACAACATACTATAAATATATGATAAATATACTATAAACATACTATAAATATATGATAAACATAT
>JAZQRP010000074.1:0-1512 GCA_045629685.1 Candidatus Aphodosoma sp.
CTACAATACAAAGAATGGGAATTATTATACCAAATAAATTATAATTATCTAAATCAACTTGATAATGCTTATATTGAACAAAGTTTTTGGAGTAATAATAATAGAGTGTATAATGATTATATAGCCATTTATGGGAATAATAAACCTCCATACGCATATTGCAATCAAATAGAATTTGAATATTCAAATATATCCACAGATATATCTATAAGCATTTCCCCTATTGAAATATATCCCAATCCAACAAAATCTGGCATTGTTTTTATAAATTCACAAGTTCCAATACTACAAGTTTCAATTTTTGATATCAATGGTATTTTATTATATTCCGACCAATATTCAAGATCAATTAATCTTAGCCACTTAAAAAATGGCTTATATATAATTCATATTACAACGGAAGACAGAATATATACGTTTAAACAAATCATTGCAAATTATTAATAACTAACTAAAATTAGTAACTATGAAAAAAGTAAGTATTTTATTAACTGTAATTTTAGCACTCACAATGTGTTGCAAACAAACTGAGCAAAATCCATTCTTTGTGGAATCTACTGCTCCTCACGGAACTTTCCGTTTCGATCAATTGAAAAATGAGCACTTCAAACCTGCATTTGATCGTGCTATGGCTGAACACAAAGCCGAAATTGAAGCTATCATCAACAATCCTGAAGCTCCTACATTCGAAAACACTATCGTTGCTCTCGAACGTTCAGGTTCACTTTTCAACCACGTTGCTTCTGTATTCTTTGCACTTGACGGTGCTGAATCTAACGAAGAGATGGCTAAAGTAATGATGGAAGTTATGCCTCTTATCACTAACCACTCTAACGAAATCAATCTTAACGAAAAACTTTTCGAACGCGTAAAAGCTGTGTATGAAACTCGCGAAACTTTGAATCTCAACACAGAAGAATCTATGTTGCTCGAAAACACTTTCAAAGGTTTTGCTGACAATGGAGCAAACCTCTCAGCTGAAGATAAAGAGACTTACAAACAACTCTCTGAAAAACTCAGCCTCGCTACTATGCGCTTCAAACAAAACTCTTTGAATGAAACAAATGCTTATAGCCGTCTTGTAACAGACTCAACTGAACTTGCAGGTATGCCTGCTTACTTCATGGAAATGACTGCTGCCAATGCTAAAGCTGCAGGCAAAGAGGGTTGGTTGCTCGATCTTAAAGCTACTTGCTATTCTCCACTTCTTACATTTGCAGACAACCGCGCTCTTCGCGAAGAAATCTGGCGTGCATTCAGCACTCAATGTCTTGATGGTGAATTCTCTAACATCGAGAACATCAAAGAAATCATCAACACTCGTCTTGCAATTGCTAACCTCTTCGGTTGCAAAACATACGCAGAATATGCACTCAAAAATCGTATGGCTGAAAAAACAGAAAACGTTGAAAACCTCCTCAACGCTCTTATCGAAGCCTACTCACCTGTTACACAAGCAGAAGTAAAAGAGATGCAAGAATTTGCTAAATCACAAGGTGCTGATTTCGAACT
>JAZQRP010000075.1:0-4461 GCA_045629685.1 Candidatus Aphodosoma sp.
ATTGAACGATTTATTGATTTTTATAACAATCGCCGTCCTCATATGAGTATAGGCTATCAAACTCCATCACAGGTTCATCTCCAGTCAGGACCTCAAAAAAAGAAGTGGAAAGGTTATCAACCTCCAACGTCTACTTTTTTAGGACAATGACTATATTTTTAGGAATATGTCTATTTTTTTAGAAAATATGTCTATTTATTTAGTAAAATAACCAAAAAACTGTCTACTTATTTTAGGAAAAGACAGTTCGACAAAAGTTACCATTAGTAGTGATGATATACCCTATATAAAAGAGAGTGTTATTCATTTAATGGAATTGGGTATTCATGAGATTAATATTAATTGTGTTTTTGAGGATGTGTGGAAAGAAAATGATGACAAATTATTTGAAGAGCAATTATTGTATTTGGCTGATTATATTATTGATAATGATTTGTATAAAGAAAATTCCTGTTCGTTTTTTACTGAATTTATAGGTAAACCTCTAAATAGAGAAACTGAAAACCAGAATTGGTGTGGAGCAGGTAAAATGTTGGCTATTGATGCTACAGGTAAATTTTATCCATGTCCTCGATTTGCACAATATTCATTGCGTGAGAAAAAAGCATGGGTTATAGGAGATATTGATAGTGGCATTAATAAAAATTTATTGCGACCATTTCTTTTGTTAGATAGATGTACACAATCAACGCAAGAATGTATTGATTGTGAGGTTGCTTCTGGTTGTGCTTGGTGTCAAGGCGAGAATTATGATGCTGCAGACACGTCTACTATTTATCAGCGTTCTACTGCTATATGTAAAATGCATAAAGCAAGAGTCAGAGCTAATAATTATTATTGGAATAAATTGTATAATAAGCTTAATAATCAGAATGCTTTATGATGAAATATTTAGTAATATTATTGAGTGACCAAAGTACTTCATTTTGTCATTATAATTCTACTTGTAACATTAAAGAGGAAAAATTGATTCCTTTAGAAATCTTACAAAATGCGATTAAATATGCATTTATGGAAGATTTGTTTATTCAGTTTGTTCTTCCTTTATATTCTTTGCCAAAAGAATATGAAGATATTATATTTTCTATAAAAGCAAGTATAATTGCCCCTGTGGATACAGCTTATAATGGGGCTGATGTGTTAGTTATAAATGGATTTTCAGAGTTTAGCAATATTAAAGCTAAAAAGGATGTCAATTATGTTCTGAAAACTAATAAAGATGAATTATTTAATCAATATGCGGAATTAATTATTAGGTTGATAGAATTTAGTCGTTTAAATATAGTTTTTACGGATGTGGAGAATTTTACAGATTATGATTTTAATTTGTATCAAAATGTTTTATATGAGTTTGTCTTTTGTGTGAGGGATATAATTCTATCTGGTAAAACTATTCAATTAAATATATTAACCGATAGGATAATAAAGGCGGAAATGAATAATTGTGGTGCAGGATACAATACAATAACACTTGCTCCTGATGGTCAATTTTACATATGTCCTGCATTTTATTATATGAAAGAGTCACCTATTGGTAATTTAGAAGATGGTTTAGTGATTAAAAATAGTCAACTTTATAAATTACAATATGCTCCTTTGTGTAGAAAATGTGATGCTTATCAGTGTAAGCGGTGTGTTTTCCTTAATAAGCAGTTGACAAAAGAAGTTAATGTGCCCTCAAGAGAGCAGTGTGTAATGTCTCATATTGAACGGAATGCTTCACGTTTATTATTATTGTCATTGAGAGAACATATTGATTATATGCCACAAATAGAAATAAAAGAGATAAACTATTTAGACCCATTTGATGTAAAGGAGGAATGGTAATATGAAAAAATTAGTAGGAAAAGTAACTGTAGAAGAAAAAAATGAAATTCAATCGTTGTTCGAACGCCGTAATGGTTTGACTGAATTGGCAAAAATCTTGTCAGTAGATAATGCTGAATTGTATGAAAAACTCGTAAAAGATATGGGCGAGACAGGTACTAAATTTCAACAATGGTGGGACCGAATGGCTCAGCAATATAATTGGGAGTCGTGCGAAGGTGGAAATTGGGAAATCAATTTCGAGACATGTGAGATTTTCTTGATTTGTCAAACTTGTAATTGTGATAAATAATTATGACTTTATTAATGATTGGAGCACCAGAAATTATATTTATTGTGCTCATAGTTTTATTGCTTTTTGGAGGTAAGAAAATTCCTGAATTGATGCGTGGTTTGGGTAAGGGAGTGAAGTCGTTCAAACAAGGTATGACCGAAATGGAAGATGAGATAAAAAACGAAAAGCAAGACAATGAAAGAGGAGAATAACGAAGTGCAGATGACCTTTTGGGAGCATGTGGAAGTGCTTCGAAGGGTTGTTTTGCGATGTTTGGCGGTATGGGCAGTTTGTGCGGTGGCGGGATTTTGTTTTAAGGATGTGTTGTTTAGTGTGATGTTTGCTCCGTCGAAGTCTGATTTTGCTCTTTATCGTGGATTGTGTTGGTTGGCAGATAGATTAGGGATTGCGTCGTTGTGCCCTGCCGATTTTGAAGTGCTTTTTATAAATACGGAGTTGGCTTCGCAATTTATGGTGCATATCAAAGTGGCTTTGGTTGTAGGGGTTATTGTGGCTTTTCCTTATCTGATAATTCAGCTGTATGGGTTTATTGCACCAGCATTGTATCAGCAAGAGAAGCGTTATTCGGTAATGCTTATTCTTTGTGGGGTAGTGTTGTTTGCAATCGGGGTATTGTTGAATTATTTCCTGATATTTCCGTTGGCATTTAGATTTTTGAGTACCTATCAAGTGCAGGAGATAGTGGTCAATCAGATAGCTTTGAAATCGTATATTTCCACATTGTTGATGCTTTCGTTGATGATGGGAATTCTGTTTGAGATACCGATTGTGGCATATTTTCTTGCCAAGTTAGGATTGATAGATAGGCAGTTGTTGACGGACTATCGTAAGCATGCTTTTATAGTGCTTTGCATTCTTGCGGCAATTATTACACCAACGGCTGATATATTTACTCTGTTACTCGTAACATTGCCTCTCTATCTGCTCTATGAAATAAGTATTCACATAGTGGCACATACAAAAGCAACAAACAGCGATTAACTTGTGGGAGGGTTAATCGCTGTTTTGTTTTATTTGTCTTTCCTGTTTTATTTGCCCCAGTTTTGTTTGATGAAGGCTTCGGCGTGGAGGGTTTGGTGCTCCATGCCGCGCATGCGCTCCATTGAGTCGTGATATTTTCGCACTTCGTTCATGCCTTGACTCTGGTGGCACATGTAGGCTTCTACTTTTTTGTTGTGATAGTCGGTGATATCGACCCAAAGAGTAGGGGTGAAGTTTTGGGTTTGTAGGCCTGTCATCACCTCGCCATAGTAGAGGTCGAAACTATAGCCCGATTGTCGCCAGGCGTCATAGACAAGCACTGCGCAGACACGGTGGTCGCGGTGGGAGTCGATAGGCCAATGGGTGATTACCATATCGGGTTTCTCGGCTTTGATGAGGGCAAGCATTTCGGCATAACGCTCTTTGTTGACTTCGGCATTGCCGTCGATTTGGGTCATGAAAACTGGGCGGATACCCATCATTTCGCATGCTCGGCGCGCTTCGGCTTGACGGATAGTGCGCGACTCTTCGTGGCTTTTGCCACGGATGCCAGCCTCGCCAGAGGTGAGATATACCGAGACTACCTCTACGCCCATAGCTTTGAGTTTGAGGATAGTGCCACCACACATGGTTTCGGGGTCGTCGGGGTGAGCACCGATAACCAATATCTTTTTGTAGCCATGGAGCCAGCGTTCGGCGGCTTGGATTTGGGTGAGGGCTAATAGGAATATTGTGGCGAAGATGAGTAACTTTTTCATGGCTTATATGCTTTTTAGAAGATAGAAGAATATAAGTGGCGTGTTTTTTATGACATACCCCCTCGGTCTTCGACCACTCCCCCTAACTTAGGGGGAGAATATGGGGAGGGCGCCTTTATCCGCAGGTGGCTCGTTTTCAACGAGACCACGCAGCGGTTACTATATGTGTGACCTCTTTGAGGTCGTTAGATAGTTGTATTCTTATTTTTTTTCTTTTTTCTTGCGGACGAAGTCGTTGCGTTTGCCGGCGAAGATTTCGTATTTCCAGTATTCGCAGTCGAGGGCACCGTTGCGGAGTTCTACTTTCTTCGATGGTTTCATGCCGATAGCGGCGAGGCAGTCAGTGTGAGAAGAGATGACCCAAGCCTTGTTGCCTACGAAGCCATGTTTGAGGGCAGTGCCGATTTGGCGGTAGAGGTTGAAGAGGTCGTCGGATAAGATACGTTCGCCATAAGGAGGGTTGGTGACCATAAGAGCCTTTTGTGGCATAGGTTCGAACTCGGCGATAGGGCGTTGTTTGACTTCGATGTATTTAGAGAGACCAGCAGACTTAATGTTCTCATTTGCAATCTCTACAGTGCGTTTGTTGATGTCGTAGCC
>JAZQRP010000076.1:0-10836 GCA_045629685.1 Candidatus Aphodosoma sp.
CCCTTGGGGACCTCTCTTCTTTGCTTTATAGTATATTTATCCTATATTTATCATATATTTATAGTATATTTATCATATATTTAAAGTATGTTGTAGTTAGGGTGGGGTAGTGGGGTAGAATATATAAAAAATAGGTGGACAATCGGGAATTGATTGTCCACCTATTTTTGTGGCTATTATTTGAACGAACTGCCACCGAGGAATTCTCGTAGGAGTGATGTGGCTGGGATTTCGTGTCCATGGATTGGAATGAAGTATTTGAGGAATTTAAGAAGGCGGTGGGCTTCGGTGTATTCTTCGCAGTATTGTGGCACGTCGGCGAGGATTGGCTCGGCATGCTTACGTAATACGGCAAGTTCGAACAGCAATGCTGAATTGAACATAACATCGGCATTCTCTTGATAAGGGAAAATCCAACGCTCTTCGCCACGACGAACGGATGGCCAGCGTTGTATGGTTTCGCGAGCTGAATAGTTGCGGAATTTGTAGTCGCGCACAATGCGACGAAGCAGACGAGTGTCTTCGGTAGGTATCCAGTTGTGCGAGTCGAGCGAAATAGTAGTTAGTGCCGACACATAGATTTTGAACATAGCCGATTGTGGTATCGACGGACACATATCTGGGTTGAGGGCGTGGATGCCTTCCATGATGAGCACACTGCCAGGGGTGAGTTGCACCTTATCACCACGCCAACGGCGTTCGCCTATTGTAAAATCATAATATGGTATTTCGACTTCTTCTCCATTCAGTATTCTGACTAATTGTTCATTTAATAGTTCAAGGTCGAGGGCATTAAGTGCTTCGAAATCCCATTCGCCATTTTCATCTAATGGGGTATCGACACGATTGACGAAATAGTTATCGAGACTGAGAACAATAGGTTTGATACCAGCCACCACGAGTTGAATACTAAGGCGTTTAGAGAATGTTGTTTTGCCCGATGATGATGGACCAGAAATCATTACAAAACGGCTCTCAGGTTGGCGCTGAGCAATCATATCGGCTATTTGAGCAATCTTTTTTTCGTGCAGCGCCTCAGAGACTTTTATGAGGTCGTAAACCGAATGGTCGCGACAGATTTTGTTGAAATCGCCCACGTTGGTGAGTTCCATGAGTTTGTTCCAACGCACAAATTCGTTGAAAATGTCGAACATCTTAGGTTCATCGACAAACTCAGCCACTTGCGTAGGATTTTTTCGGTCGACAACACGTAGGAGAATACCATTTTTATAACTTTGCAGGTCAAACACAGGGACATAGCCAGTAGATGGTACAAGCACTCCATTATAGTGGTCGATATAATCGCCTATACGGAAATAGCGCACGTATGGCACGCCAAGAGTCTCAAATAGAATAGCTTTGTCCATCAAGCCACGTTGGCGGAACATCTCTATGACGGTCATAGTTTGGCGTTCTTCGCTCACAATAGGTATGTCGGCAGCAATGATTTCTTGCATTTTATAGCGCAATTCATCAATAAGACTCTCTGACACTTTTGTTTCTCTATTATCTATACAACAATAATAGCCATGACAGATAGGATGCTCGATGCGAAGATGGGAATCAGGACGAATTTCTGACAATGCCTTGGCCATAATCATACTGATAGAACGTAGATAGACACGATTGCCCGATGGAGATGCAACATCGATAAATTCGATGTTTTTAGGCTTATAAATCCTGAAATTCAATGATTCTACTTTGTAGTTTACACGAGCTGCTACTAGCTGGTTAGGCAGATTGATTTGCAAATCGTTGTAAATGTCGAGCAAAGAGATGCCCATAGGGTATTCTTTGAATGTCTGAGTGTTTTTGCAATAGATTGTGACCATGATATGAGAGTTGAGAGTTGAAAGTTGAGAGTTGAAAGTTTAGAGATTAGAGTGTAGTGATTGCGTTAATTAATAAATTGATTTTCAGCGGAATTTGTTTAATTGTAAAAAAAACATTATTTCGTCGTCAAAGTTACATAAAAAAATTATAAATAATAGACAAATTTTTATTAAATTTGCAGTCGGAAAATTTTAACTTTTTATTATGAATTTTGGTTTTATTGATTTATTGACCCTCATTGGCTCTATCGGACTCTTTTTGTACGGTATGAAATTGATGAGTGAGGGTTTGCAGAAGGCAGCGGGCGACCGTTTGCGTAACATTTTGGCATGGATGACAAACAATCGTTTTGTCGGAGCCTTGACTGGTATTCTTGTAACTGCACTCATTCAGAGTTCTTCAGCAACTACTGTAATGATTGTTAGTTTTGTTAATGCCGGACTTCTTTCATTAGGACAATCTATGGCTGTTATAATGGGAGCCAATGTTGGTACTACAGCTACTGCATGGATTCTCTATCTCGGTGGTTTTAAAGTAAATCTTGCCGCAGCCTCAATTCCGCTTATTGCATTTACTATTCCAATGCTTTTCTCTAAAAAGAATTCTTGGAAAAGCTGGGGTGAGGTAATTCTTGGTTTTTCGTTCCTTTTCATGGGATTGGACTTATTAAACCACTCAGTGCCAGACCTTAGATCTAACCCTGAACTCTTTGCAGCAATACAAAACTATGCCGACATGGGCTTCCTTTCAGTGTTGTTGTTTGCTTTTGTTGGTATGATGGTTACAATCGTAGTGCAATCGTCAAGCGTTACTTTTGCTATTGTACTCGTTATTTGTAGCAAAGGATGGATTTCGTTTGAAATGGCGGCAGCATTGGTTTTGGGTAGCAATATTGGTACATGTATCACTCCGCTCATCGCAGCTATTTCGGGTAATATTTGGGCTAAACGTTCGGCAATGGGACACTTAATGTTCAACGTCTTAGGTTCTGTTTGGGTGTTGGCACTATACTATCCTTTCATGAAATTGGTCGTTTGGTTGTCAGCCATCGGACAAGGCGACCCTACCGCTCTCCTTTCGTTTGTCGATAGTACTGACCCTGCAATCATTAACGCATTGAACGATGGAACACTTGATTTGACAAGTGCCGAAAATCAAGCTCTTGCTACTACATTTGCTGCCAATCAAGCATACGTTTCGTTTGGTTTGTCTATTTTTCACACCCTTTTCAATGCAATCAACATTTGCATCATGATTTGGTTCACAGGTTTGTATGTGAAAATTGTTACTAAACTCATCCCAAGCAAACCTACAGAAGAGGACAACGAGTCGCATCTTACATTCATCACAACAGGTATGCTCTCTACATCAGAGCTTTCAATCCTCCAAGCACGCAAAGAAATTCAACTTTATGGCGAACGCGCTCAACGTATGTTTGGTCTCGTGCGTGATTTGTTCCACGAAACTGATGATAAAGAGTTTAATGCCAAATTCTCACGTATTCAAAAATATGAGAATATTTCTGACCGTATGGAGGTTGAAATTGCAAACTATTTGACAAAAGTTTCGGCTGGTCGTCTTTCTGACGAAAGTAAACATCAAGTGCAAATGAAACTCCGTGTTATCTCTGAAATCGAAAGTGTTGCTGACTCGTGTTACAACTTGGCGCGTACTTTACAACGTCGCTTCCAACAATCAGAGAAATTTACAGAAGATATAAATGGCAATATTGAGTTGATGTTTAATCTTGTTGAAAGTGGTTTGCAAAACATGTGTAATGTTCTTGGCGAAGAGCACATCGATCAGTCATACGTCAATTCTGCACAAAATATTGAGAATGAAATCAACAATTATCGTAACCAATTGAAATCTCAAAATGTTATTGCTGTTAATGAAGGTCACTACGACTATACTATAGCGGTATCATATATGGATACAATTGTTGAGTGTGAAAAAATGGGTGATTATATCGTCAATGTAGTTGAAGCTGTTGCCGATTCAAAAGTACATCCAGTTGCTGATTGAAAACATAAAAAGACATAAGGACATAAAGATAAAAAATTATGTTCTTATGTCTTTCTGTCTTTTTATCTTAAATAAATTAGTAAAATGACATTAACTGAACAACAATTCGATAAATCGGCGGCTGAATGTCGTTCGATATACGAAAAAAAACTGAAAGACTATGGCGCAGCATGGCGAATCATGCGTCCTGCAAGTCTTACCGATCAAATCTTCATCAAAGCCAATCGTATTCGCTCATTGGAAATCAAAGGCACATCGATGGTTAATGAAGGCATTCGTCCTGAACTTATCGGTATCATAAATTACTGTATCATTGCCTTAATTCAGTTAGAATTAGGTTATGCTGAAACAGACGACCTACCAGTTGAGCGCGCACTCGAACTATATGATAAATATATGCTCGAAGCCAAAAACCTTATGATTGCCAAAAATCACGACTACGACGAAGCTTGGCGTCAAATGCGCACTCAATCATATACCGACCTTATCCTTATGAAGATACATCGTACTAAGCAAATCGAAGACAACAACGGTAAAACTCTCATTTCTGAAGGTGTTGATGCCAACTACTTCGATATGCTCAACTATGCCGTATTCTACATGATTCAACAATGATAGTATAGAGTTTAGTGTATAGAGATTTGATATATTATGGCTAAATTTCAACTTTCAACTTTCACTTTTCATCTTTCAAAATTATTAGTTGGTGCCACATTCGTCTTCTCTGGCTTTGTTAAAGCTATTGACCCTCTTGGCACAACATATAAAATTCAAGATTATCTTGAAGTGATGCACCTAAGCTGGTTCTCCGAATTAGCCTTAGTGGCATCTTTTGCTTTGATAACAGCCGAGTTTCTTGCTGGTATGCTATTGATTACCAATGTCAATTTCAAACTTGGACTTTGGTTGTCTTCTCTCCTTATGATTGCAATGACGCCACTTACTCTCTGGATTGCAATCAAAAATCCCGTAACCGACTGTGGCTGTTTTGGCGATGCTATTATTCTTTCTAATTGGGCGACATTTTGGAAAAATATAGTGCTTGATGCGTTGATTATTGGTTTGTGGCTATTGCAAAAGCGCCTCTATCGTCCTTGGCTTACATCTTTCCCTTCTTGGGTTTTGACTATCACTTTCTCTCTTATAACAATTGGAGTCGGTATTCATTCGCTCAACAACTTGCCTTTCATTGATTTCCGTCCTTATAAAATAGGTAATGACATCCTCGAAGGTATGGAACTTCCTGAAGGTGCACAACGCGACCAATATCGTACTACATTTATCTATAGTCGTGATGGCGTAGAACAAGAATTCGAGTTGCAAGATGCGCCTTATAACGACTCTACCTGGACCTTTGTGGAACAACGCACTGAGTTGATTGCCAAAGGCGAAGAGCCTCCAATCCACGATTTTTCTATCATCACACCTGAAGGCGACGACCTCACCTATGACATACTTTATCGCGAAGGCAAAACATATCTCGTTGTGATGTACGATTTGCACAAAACAAAAACTAAATATCTCGACAATGTACGTCAAATTTATGATAAAGCACAAGCCGAAGGAGCCGAATTCCTTGTGCTTACAGCCTCATCTGATATGATTGACGAGTTCAAGCAAGAGCATAACCTTCCATATCAATTTGCGCTCACTGACCCAATTCAGCTCAAAACAATGGTGCGCTCAAACCCAGGTGTGGTAATACTTGAAGGTGCAAAAGTCATCGACAAATTCAACCCTAATTGGAAATTTAAACAATAGGGAGCATGGAGTAAGGAGTATGGTAATAGTAGGGCGGTTTGGTTCGAGCGTTTGCGCTCCACACACGTCTCTATCTTGTTACTAGCTACTGAAAATCTATAACAAACTAACAAAGCGAGCGGAGTATCTAATCTTGTTACTCGCTACTCGCTACTAAATGTCTAATAATATGAGAAAAAACATTGTAGCAGGTAACTGGAAAATGAACAAAAACCTGCAAGAAGGCGTAGCTTTGGCTGCAGAATTGAAAGAAAAAGTAACTAACCCTAATTGTGATGTAATCATCGGTACACCATTTATCCACCTTGCAACTGTGGCTGAATTGGTAAAAGGTTCACCAATTGCTGTTGCTGCTGAAAACTGTGCTGACCATGCTTCAGGTGCTTACACAGGCGAAGTTTCTGCTGAAATGGTAGCTTCTACAGGCGCAACTTACTGCATTATCGGTCACTCTGAACGCCGCACTTACTATGGCGAAACATACGAAATTCTTCGCGAAAAAGTACAATTAGCTTTGGCTAACAACCTTCGTCCAATCTTCTGCATCGGCGAAGTGAAAGAAGAACGCGAAGCAAACCGTCAAAACGAAGTGGTTAAAGCACAACTCGAAGGTTCGGTATTCAATCTTTCGGCTGAAGACTTTGGCAAACTTGTTATCGCTTACGAACCAGTTTGGGCTATCGGTACAGGTCTTACTGCAACTCCTGAGCAAGCTCAAGAAATCCATGCTTACATCCGTAGCCTTATCGCTGAAAAATATGGCAATGAAGTGGCTGACAACACATCAATCCTTTACGGTGGTAGCTGTAATGCTAAAAACGCAGCTGGCCTATTCGCTAATCCTGATATTGATGGTGGTCTTATCGGTGGTGCATCACTCAAAGCCGACGACTTCTGCGCTATTATTAGTGCATTCTAATTCTCATCACGAATTTAGATATAAAAAACCTCTCCATTTGGTTGATGCCGAATGGAGAGGTTTTTAATTATGTCAACAAAATTATGCTAGTAGAATAATTTTACTTGCATAATTAAAATAAAAGTAGTACCTTTGCACCATAAATTCGATAAATAATCTTATGGCAACTATAAATAATCCATTTATCATTAAAGGAGCTATTCCTTCAAACTATTTCTGCGACAGAGAAGAAGAAACAAAAATATTGACCAACCACATTTACAATGGTCGCAATGTTTTATTAACAGCTCCTCGTCGAATTGGAAAAACGGGTTTGATAGAACATTGCGCACAAGAAGCACATTGGGAGGAACAGTTTTATCTATTTTTTATAGATATTTTGGATACTACCTCTTTGCGTGAATTCACATTTGCTTTAGGGCGTAAAATCTTTGAAACACTAAAACCTAAAAGCAAACATATGATGGATTTGTTTATGCAAACCGTTCGCTCTATTAGTGGCGAATTTGGCTATGATGCATTAACAGGACTACCAAAATTCAATTTGGCATTAGGTTCAATTCGTAATCCTGAATATACCCTATCTGAAATATTTGAATATATCAATAAAGCCGACAAACGGTGTTTAATTGCAATTGACGAATTTCAACAAATAATCTATTATCCCGAAAAAAACATTGAGGCTATTTTACGCACACACATACAACATTGCCATAATGCCGATTTTATCTTTGCTGGTTCCGAACGCCATATATTGGAAGAAATGTTTAATCTTCCTTCTCGCCCATTCTATGCAAGTACAATAAATATGAGTTTAGATGTAATCAATCAAACAAAATATGTCGAATTTGTTATAAAAAAATTTCATGAATTCGACAAAAAAATCGAACCGGATTGCATAAACTACATCTATTCTTTATTTAATGGTAATACCTATTGCTTGCAGAAGGTTATGAATGTCGCTTTTTCAATGACAGAGGTTCAAGGCACTTGTTCTCAATCAATAGTAGAACAGGCAGTAGAGGATATATTATTAGAAGACGAACGCAATTATAAAAATAGATTATCACTACTAACCCCAAAACCGAAAGAACTATTAATTGCCATTGCCAAAGAAGGTAAAGCACAACGAGTAACATCAGGCGATTTTGTTCGCCGACATCATTTGACTTCAACTAGTTCTGTCCAATCAGCAATTAAACAACTACTAGAAAACGATTGGATAACTTACGATGCCGACCCTAAAGGCAATCGACAATACATGCTTTCCGATTCCTTTTTGTCGCATTGGATACGACAAAAATTTTAATTCAAAAAAAATCTTCATTCACTCTTGCTGAATGAAGATTTTTTCTGTTAATATCTTGTTAATATTTTTAACGAAAAATATCGTGGAACATTCGAAAAAAAATGCTACTTTTGTATTCTATTTGCATAGACTCCTATGTAAATACTAAATAGGTAATTATGAGAGTGTTGATAACTTGTTTTTCGTCGATTAGTAATGTTGCTGCAATTGTTCCACAGCTTTCGGGGCTTGTAAACGACTACCCTCAGCACGAATTTATAGTGCTAAGTCGTAGTTTTTTGCGCCCTCTGTTCGATAAATTGCCACGCGTGACATTTGTTGGTGCCGACATTCGTGGCGAGCATAAAACACCTATGGGGGTATATCGGTTATTCAAACTGTTGAAAGCGATGAAACCTGATGTCGTGTTAGATATGCAACGTTCGTGGCGCACTCGTATGATTGCTCGACTATTTGCTCTTACTGGCACTAAAATATTGAGCATTAGTTTTGTTGCTGCAGAACAAAAACGTCTAATTAAGCGAGGCGCAAACAAGTATCGTCCAATACCTACAATATTCGACCGCCAAGCCCGTTTATATGCTAAGATAAGGCTGAAAGTAAATGATGATTTTCATAAACTTTATGAGCCTAATGCAGAACAAGTAGCTAAAATCTGGGAGTTATATGGCGAAAAGCAAGGACGTTGGATAGGCATTGCGCCATTTTCAATAGCAAGGGGTAAGACATTGCCTCTTCGTAAAATGAAAAATGTTATTTCTCATTTCGATAAACAGCCAAATACAAAAATATTCCTATTTGGGGCAGGCGAGATGGAGAATGAGCTACTATCCGATTGGCAGTCGCTTTATAATAATGTTTATGCTGTGCATACCAATCTTAAGCTCGACGATGAGTTGGCGTTGATGAATAACCTCGATGTTATGTTGTGTATGGACTCTGCCAATATGCACTTAGCATCGTTGATGGCAGTCCCTGTTGTAAGTGTTTGGGGTGCAACGCATCCATATTCAGGTTTCCTTGGGTGGAAACAATCGATGGACAATTGCGTAGGAGTCGATTTCTCATGTCGTCCTTGCACGGCGCATTCCGACCGCAAATGCAAATATGGCGATTATCGCTGTCTCGAAAGTCTCCATTCAAGCAAAATAATAGAAGTAATTGATCAATGCATAATGCACAATGCATAATGCACAGTTGCCATTTGGTATTTGTTTAATTAGTAATAAAAAGGTAATTAAGATTATGCATTGTGCATTTAGCACTGTGCATTGAAATAAGAATTATGGGAAAAATTATAGCAATAGCAAATCAGAAAGGTGGTGTAGGAAAAACAACCACAAGTATAAACCTTTCGGCATCGTTGGCGCGTGAAGGAAAAACTGTCTTACTTATCGATGCTGACCCTCAAGCCAATGCTTCGTCAGGTTTAGGTGTTGATGTGAAAGATTTGAAAACTACGGTTTACGAGTGTATGATTGGTGAGATTAAAGTGGCAGATGCTACTTTCGATACCGAAATCGAAGGTTTGAAGATTGTTCCTTCGCATATCGACCTTGTTGGTGCCGAAATCGAGATGCTTAACCTCGACAATCGCGAGAAATGTATGCGCAATATGTTGGTGTCGGAGAAGAGCAAATATGACTATATTATCATCGACTGTTCGCCTTCGTTGGGACTTATCACTGTCAATGCCCTTACGGCTGCCGACTCGGTGATTATACCCGTACAATGCGAATATTTTGCACTTGAAGGTATCGGTAAGTTGTTGAATACTATCAAGATTATTAAAGGCGGGCTCAATCCAGCTCTCAACATCGAAGGCTTCTTGCTCACTATGTTCGATGCTCGTCTCCGTTATGCCAATCAAGTGGCTGAAGAGGTGCGCAAACACTTCGGTGATATGGTGTTCAAAACCACTATTCAACGTAACGTAAAACTCTCCGAAGCAACTTCATACGGACAGCCAGCTATCGTTTATGATCCAGATTCGCGTGGAGCACAAAACCACATCGAACTTGCCAAAGAACTTATAAATAAGGAATAAGGAATAGGGATGGCAAGTTTTGCTACTCTCTGTTAAAAGTCTAAAACAATTCGAATGGCAAGTCTCGTTACTCGCTACTCGTTACTATTAATCTAGAATATGAAAAAACAAGCTTTAGGTCGTGGACTCAGTGCTTTGATTGAAACAGAGCCAGTTGCAGCGGTGGGTTCTACGCTATTCAACGAAATAGAAATCAGTAAAATACATCCAAATCCTAATCAGCCTCGTACTGAGTTCGACGATGAGGCTCTCGAGGAGTTGGCTGCGTCTATTCGTGCTAATGGCATCATTAGCCCTATCACATTGCGTAAAATCAGCGACGACAACTACCAAATCATTGCTGGTGAACGCCGTTATCGTGCTTCTAAATTGGTCGGGTTAGACAAAATCCCGGCATACATCCGCGATGTCGATGACGGTCAAGTTATGGAGATGGCACTCATCGAGAACATCCAACGTGAGGATTTGAATGCTATAGAGATTGCGTTGAGTTACAACAGCCTTGTGGCTACGCTCAATCTCACTCAAGAGGCTTTGGCTGAGCGTGTTGGTAAAAAACGTGCTACTATCACCAACTATCTCCGTCTGCTCAAACTCCCTGCCGAAATACAGATGGGCTTGAAAGACAAAAAGATAGATATGGGGCATGCGCGTGCCTTGGTTAGTGTCGAAGACCCAGAAAAGATGTTGGCGGTCTATGCCCAAGTGTTGAACGAAGGCGCATCGGTGCGTCGTACAGAAGAATTGGTGCGTATGATAGCATCGGGCGAAGGTATAAAAAAAGCAGAAAAGAAAGAAAAACAACACACTATCATGCCCGAAGAGTATGACACGCTATGCAAGGAGTTGAACGAGAAATTCAACGCACGAGTGAAACTCTCTTACAACGAAAAAGGTAAGGGCAAAGTGGTGATTCCGTTCGATTCAGACGATGATTTGATG
>JAZQRP010000077.1:0-5010 GCA_045629685.1 Candidatus Aphodosoma sp.
GCCAGCAATCAGTGTGTCTTGTATATGCTTTTCGTAATTGTCTAATACAGGATTAGTTACAGATGAAATTCCGCCTTGGGCGAGAGCCGTATTAGCCTCGTCGAGGGTGCTCTTGCAGAGGATAGCCACTTTGCCTTTGTCGGCAACTTTGAGTGCGAAACTCATACCAGCTATACCACTACCAACGACTAAAAAATCAAATTTACGAATCATAGTTTTTATTTAGTAGTAAGTAAAAAGTATAAAGTAGTAAGAATTTATTCATTGATATAAAAGTCTTTCGACTTACACCTTACGACTTTCTACTATTAATCTGCAAAGTTACAAAAAAATAGCGGTATAAGCATAACCTATACCGCTAAATTTTATTAAATAGTGTGTATTTTAGATATTTTCTAATACGTGAGTAATCAAAGTCCAGAATTTTTCAGTGTCAGCGTTGTGAAGACGTTCGTCTGGAGAGTGTACGCCACGCATAGTTGGACCAACGCTCACCATGTCGAGGGGTGGATATTTTTTGAGGTACAAACCACATTCGAGGCCTGCGTGGATAGCAGGGATTTTAGCTTTTTTGCCGAAGAGTTTTTCGTAAGTTTCTGCCACTACGTTAGCGATTGGCGATTTTGGATTTGGTTTCCAACCTGGATAACCGTCGCCGTGAGTTGCTTTAGCACCTGCCAATACGAATACGCTTTCTACCATGTATGCAGCATCTTTTTTGCTTGATTCAGTAGAGCTACGTTGGCTTGTAGTGATAAGGATTTGGTTGTTTTCAATCATTTTTACTGCAGCGAGGTTAGTTGATGTTTCAACCAAGCCTGGCATATCGTCGCTCATACGCAATACACCGTGAGGACAAGCGTAGATTGAGTAAATCAAACGACGTGTTGTGTCGGCATCAATCATAGTAGCAGGGCGTTCGCAACTGTCGATTGATACTTTAACGCCAGCATCAGAGATAGCATATTCAGCTTCGATTTCAGCAGCGAAAGTATTTGCACGCACTGTCAATTCGTGTTTGAATTCAGCAGGAACAGCACATACAGCGCTTGCTTCGCGAGCGATAGCATTGCGGAGGTTACCACCTGTGATAGAAGCTACTTTGAGGTCTGTTGCTTTAGCGATTTGCCACATAAAGCGGTTCAAAATTTTGTTAGCATTACCGCGGTTTGAGTGAATGTCACCACCTGAGTGACCTCCTTGAAGACCATTCACTGTGATTGTGAAATAGAACAAACCTTCAGGCATAGCCTCTTCTTTGTAGTCGAATGTAACAGTAGTGTCGATACCACCTGCGCAGCCGATAAAGAATTCGCCATCGTCTTCAGAGTCGAGGTTAAGCAATACCTCGCCTTTAAGCAATTGTGGGTCAATAGCAAATGCACCTGTCAAACCAGTCTCTTCGTCAACTGTGAAAAGACATTCAAGAGCAGGGTGTTTCAAGTCGTTGCTTGCGAGGATAGCCAATTCAGTAGCCATACCGATACCATTGTCGGCACCGAGAGTAGTACCTTTAGCTTTTACCCATTCTCCGTCGATATATGGTTGAATAGGGTCAGTATCGAAATTGTGTTGAGTGTCATTGTTTTTTTCGCACACCATGTCCATGTGTGATTGAAGAATCACTTTTTTGCGGTTTTCGTAACCAGGAGTTGCAGGTTTGCAAATCAATACGTTACCCGCAGCATCAGTGCGAGTTTCAAGGTTATGACGTTTACCAAATTCTTGCAAATAAGCAATCATTTTTTCCTCTTTTTTCGATGGGTGAGGAATTTGACAAATCTCATAGAATTCTTTCCAGAGACGTTCAGGTTGAAGTGTTCTAATACTCATAATATTTAGACTTTTAGTAGCGAGTAGCGAGTATTGAGACTCGATTACGCTTGTTATTAATTTAATTAATTTTTTAACTCAATAAAGTGCAAAGATACAAAAAAAAGTTGAAAGTTGAAAGTTGAAAGTTGAAAAAAATATTATTATTTACATTTTACACCTCCCTACTCACTGTTCCCTGCTACTTGTTCTCTATTATCACTCTTTTAACAATAATTATGAATTATGTATTATGAATTATAAATTAAATTAATTATCTTTGCACCGAATTTGTTATATTGCGTTTATAAGTGCTAATATGTTAAAAACTACCTTGTTAACGTTAGGAGTGTCGTTGGTAATATTGCTTATTGCAGTATTGGCTATGGCATTTCGTCCACTTTTTCTTAAAAAAAGGTTTCCAAATATACATATTGGGGGTAATAAAGCATTAAAAGAGCGTGGAATAACATGTGCTACATCGCAAGATCGTGAGGCGCAAGCTAAAGCAAAACAAAATAATTATAAATATAAAACGGATAATAAATGAAAAAATTATTACTCTTCTGTGTTGCAGCCGTAATGATGGCATCGTGCAACCAACCTGCAAAACAAGCAGAAACAGCAGTTGCTGAACATTGTAATGTGAAAGTAGAAGAAGGTTGTCGTCTTCCAATAGCAGTTGTTAATGTAGATACTCTTCTTAATAGTTACGATTTGGCTCTTGAAGAAAACGAACGCCTTATGCGTAAACAAGAGGATATTCGTCTTGACCTTAACCAACGTTTAAATAGTCTTCAAAATGAAATGATTGACTTCCAAAAGAAATTGGAAAATCAAGCATTCCTTTCTCGTGAACGTGCTGAGGCTGAACAACGTCGTTTGGTAAAAAAAGAACAAGATCTTCAACTTCTTACTCAAGAAAAAGAACAAGAATTTTTGCTTGAACAACAACAAGTTGGATTGCGAGTACAAGATAGTATTAATAGTGTGATTCGTGCACTTAATGCAACAGGCAAATATCATCTCGTTATCTCTACAAGCGCATTGAATAACAACGTGCTTTTTGCTGTTCCTGAGTATGATATTACAGAAGAAGCGATTGAACTTCTTAACGCTCGTCACAACAATAGCAAATAATACACCTCGTTAATAATATGTCGAAAGGCTACATATCATTCGTGATATGTAGCCTTTTTTTTTATATGAGGTAGTTGATTTTGCACTCAATGAGTGCAAAAGTATTGATATTATCTCGAAAATCAGTATATTTTATATGTTTTATCTGTTTTTTTGTCTATTTTGCACCATATAAGAGCATGCTTTATTATAAAAACGCACTCAATGAGTGCAAAATTTATTAATTTTCTTGTCTGTTTCATTTTTTTGTACTATATTTGCACAAAATTTATAATATCTAATTAGTTTTTATTATGATAGCACAACAATTATACTCTTATATGGAGTTGCAATTAGCATTGACTTCCGATAAATTTTATCGTTATCTTTATGATAAAATTGATTGGAACGATAGGATGATTGGTGTTGTTGGTCCTCGTGGTGTTGGTAAAACAACGATGGTTTTGCAATATATCAAGCAACAACGTAAAAATAGAAAATCTTTGTATGTGTCTGCAGATATAACTTATTTTACTACCAATTCTCTTATTAGTATTGCTGATGAATGGTCGAAAGAAGATGGTAAAATATTGGTTATTGACGAGGTACATAAGTATTCCGATTGGTCGCGCGAGTTGAAGCAAATCTATGACACGCACCCTGATATGCAAATCATTTTCACAGGTTCATCTATTCTTGACATTCAAAAGGGGAGTGCCGATCTTAGTCGTCGTGCCTTGATGTATTTGATGCAGGGGTTGTCGTTTCGAGAATATCTTCATCTCTTTCATCAGATTGACACACCAATTTATAGCCTTGATGATATTCTTTCTGGTAATGCAAATATAGAAGGCTTATTACATCCGCTCCCTTATTTTCGTGAGTATCTTAAATCGGGTTATTATCCTTTTGCTGTTGATGGCAATATGGAAGTTCGTTTGCAAAATGTGATACTACAAACTATTGAGACCGATATTGCAATGTATGCAAATCTCAAAGCATCTACCGCTCATAAATTGCGTAAAATGCTGATGATTATTGCTTCTTTAGCTCCTTTTAAACCTAATTTTGATACGTTGGCTACGACTATTGGCGTTAGTCGTAATAATATTCCAGATTATTTATTGTTGCTCGAACAAGCACAAATGATTGGTCAACTTCGTGATGATACACAAGGTATTCGTGGTTTAGGCAAGGTCGAGAAGGTATATATCGATAATCCAAATCTAATGTATGCTTTGAATCCTAATGAGGTAAATGTCGGAAATATGAGAGAGACTTTCTTTTATAATCAGATGCGAGTAAAGTATGATGTTATTAGTTCGAGTGTGTCGGATTTTATGATTGGCGAATATACTTTTGAAGTAGGAGGACGAAAGAAAGGCAAAAAGCAAATAGAGGGAGTGAATAATGCTTACGTAGTGAAAGATGATATCGAGTTTGCCTATGAAAATATTATTCCTTTGTGGACTTTTGGATTAACCTATTAAGTGATATAAAAAAAAATCTTCATCTTGCTATTGCAAGTTGAAGATTTTTTTATACCTTTGCACCGACATAGACCGAGTAGCGTTCTTGGTCACTTTGGAAAGCATTTTTGCTCATTTCTTCTATAGATAAAATTTGGTCGTTTTAAACTATGATTGAAGTGATAAGTACAAAATGTTCACGTTTAGCGTGAACTTACTTATCGTAATCATAAGGTTAGACCAAATACTTATCTATAGCGAGAAAGTTAAGTTCTCGCTTTTTTATGTCTAATTTTAAAATATTTACAATTATGAAAAAAAACATTATTTTTTTATTTGCTTTGTTGATTACAACAATAGCTACTCTTAGGGCTGAATCTCAAGAGTTTTTTTCTGACGAAAATAATTATTTTACAATTGAAGTCAGTGAAGATAGTATTTGTACTATTACAGGAAAAGGTTGTTTAGGACACGAAGATACTTATTATTATATTGTATGGCGTAACTTTGGTATAAAAAAAATGATTATAAATGAAGGAATTACTCGTATTGAAGGATATATAGGTGAAAATTGTATTAATTTAGCAGAAATAGAATTTCCTAAATCATT
>JAZQRP010000078.1:0-9095 GCA_045629685.1 Candidatus Aphodosoma sp.
ACTTACGAGCTATTTCTTCTCCTGTTAAATTGCTCTCTTCATACTCCTTAACAATGCGAGCACGCATTTCTCGTGTGAATTTTGTCTTTCTTACCATAATGTAGACTTTTTTAATCTGTCTACTTATTTTAGGATAAGACACTAATCCATCTTCCAAATACACACTCTAAGTGTATATTTTCCGACCATACCTAACAGCAAGGTGCAAGCAACCTGTACCATAGAAAACCGCCAAAAAAAATACACAATGAGAATGTGTATTCAATAATACCATAACACACGACTCACTAATCTTCTCACCCCATATTCCCTCTTTCCCATAATAACTATAAACACTATCAAAATAACAGTAAAACCACGTTAAATAATGTTAATGTGGTATTTTGTATTGCATAGTACAAACTTTTAATGTATCTTTGCAATGAAAATATAAAACATAACCTCTAACCCCTATAACAACCATGGCTGGAAGTGATAATATCAAAGCTCAAATGCGCAAAGGCATATTAGAATATCTAATTATGCTCTGCCTGAAGGACCACCCTGCATATTCTTCAGATTTGATAAATATGCTCAAAGAGGGTGAATTCATTGTCGTCGAAGGTGCTCTATACCCTCTTCTCATGCGCCTGAAACAAAATGGTTTACTCAATTACATTTGGGTAGAATCCACACTCGGACCGCCACGTAAGTATTATAGTCTTACGGCTCAAGGTCGTGAGTTTCTGCAAGAACTCGAAAATGCATACGCAGAAATCGAACATGCAGTGAATTATGTAAAAAATACTCCAATGAAAGAATGTTCACTTGATAACGAAAAAATTATAGCAAAATGAAAAAGACTCTAACTATCAATCTATCTGGCGTTGTCTTCAACATCGATGAGGATGCTTACGAAATACTAAACGAATATCTCCGCAAACTCGAAATACAATTCTCTGACGAAGATGGCAAAGAGATAATGCGCGACATAGAGGCGCGATTGGCTGAATTATTTAGCAATATATTAAAATCAAACAACAAAAATGTTGTAACTATTACCGACATAAATTCTGTTATCGAACAACTTGGCACTGCGGAAGAGATTGGTGGTGACAGTAAAAATTCAACATTCGACAATAAAGAGACTGATAAAGATAATCGCAAACGCCACCGCAAATTCTATCGCGATGCCGACAACAAAATACTTGGTGGCGTGGCTGCGGGCTTGGCTGCCTATTTGGGTTTGGAAGTGACTCTTACTCGTTTGATTATGCTATTGCTTGCAATAACCATATTAGGTTGGTTAATACCAATCTACCTTATTGTCTGGATTATTGCCCCAGAGGCAACTACTACCGCACAAAAACTTGAAATGCAAGGAATAGAACCATCAATCGAAAATATGAAAAGCTACCTAAATAGCGAACAATTCCGCGAATCTGCTTCTCGAGTTACTTCTCGCTTAGGCGAAGTCGTCAAATGGCTATTCCGCATCGCTGCTATCATTGTGGGCTTATTCTTTGCCTTCATTGGCGTAATCGTAATTGGCGCACTTACAATAGCCCTCATCGGAATAATAACAGGCGTGGGCAGTGTTATTTTTGGCGGAATCCTACCTTTTGTAGGCTCAAATACAACAATTATAACCTTCATCGTAGCCACCCTTGTAGCACTACTCATACCTATCATATCAATCATAATAGCAACAATACGCCTAATTCGTCGCGATAACACACCTCGCAAATCAGGTTGGGGATGGATATGGTTCGTGATATGGATTATTGCAGTTATTGTATCTATCAACACACTATTATTACATATACCTAACATTGTAGGCACATTAAAAAATTTAGAAGAAAATGGTTTTGTTACTATATTTGATGGCGACATCATCACTGAAGAACGCTTACGCAATCAACAATTTAATGCTATTGAAATAGACGAAGCCCTAATTGTACAACTTATCGAGGATTCTTGTTGCTATGTAGAAGTGAAAGGCAATGCCTCTGCCTTGCGCAACATAAAAACTACAATCGAAAACAATACATTAAAGTTGGAATTGCTTAACTACGTCACCAATTTAGGCAATCAACATAAAATAATTGTACACTACTGTTCCGAACTCAACAAAATAGAGATGGACAACGCATCTATAATTTCTAATGAGACTAATCAAATTAATAGCAATTATTTAGAAATAGATGCCTCGTCTGCTTCTATTATCAATCTTGGCATCAAATGCAATCAGTTAGACATCGAAGCATCTTCTGCTGCAGTACTAAATATATGGGGAGAAACAAATCTTTTGACAGCCGAATTGTCATCGGCTGCAGTGGCAAATTTCAAAGATTTAGTTGCCGATAGTGCCAATATTAATGCTTCGACAGGTGCAATCACAGAACTTCCCAAGAGCGAAAAAATAAATATAGACAAAGCACCTGGCGCTGTTATAAAATAATTGATAAAATATTTTGCTAATCAAAATAAAATTACTACTTTTGTAGGCGAGAAAAATATAATCTTCTCGCCTTATTTTATACCGAAATATTAACCAAAACGCCTGAATAAATTATGAAACTAAAAAAAGCTTTGGGTTTTATTCTGCTTATAGCAATTGCCCTTGTAATGACCTACAAATTTATGGACATTACACCCGACAAAAATCTACCTCAAGACGAACAAACAACTAAAGTGCTAACATTCGGACAATGCGCAGCTTGTCACTCTCATTCTCCTAACCTCCCATTTTATGCCAATTGGCCTGTAATTGGCGATGTAGTAAAAGAAGATGCAGCTCTTGCTATACGCGAATTTGATATAACAACAGTGACTAATGGCATCAATAACAACCAACCAATTGACGAAGTGACACTCAACAAATTAGAGTACTCTTTCCAAAACGAAACAATGCCTCCTGTAAAATATTACACTCTACATTGGGGTTCTGTTATCAACAACAAAGAAAAAGAAATCGTACTCAATTGGATTGAACAATATCGCGCAGAACATCACTACAACGGACTTGCTACTGCTGAATTTGCAAATGAACCAGTACAAGTAATCCCTGATTCTATACCTGTTGACCCAACTAAAGTAGAATTAGGTCGCATGCTCTACAACGACGTACGCCTATCTGTCGATAACTCAATATCTTGTGCTTCTTGCCACGACCTCAGCAAAGGTGGTACCGACAACAAACCTTTCTCTGAAGGTGTAGGCGGACAATTTGGAGGCATCAACGCTCCAACTGTCTTCAACGCAACTTTCAACTTCGTACAATTCTGGGACGGACGTGCTGCCGACCTTGCTGCTCAAGCCGCAGGACCTCCAACCAACCCTGTCGAAATGGCTCACAAAAGCTGGCGTGATATTGAAAACATCCTCGCTGCCGACAAAGATTTTGCTCAAGTTTTCACAGCTGTATATCCTGATGGCGTAACAGAAGCTAATATCTGTAACGCAATTGCAGAATATGAAAAAACTCTCATTACTCCTAACTCTGCATTCGACCGCTACCTCAAAGGCGATAAAGAAGCTTTGACCGAACAACAAATTTTAGGTTACGAACTATTCAAACAAAATAGTTGTGCTACATGCCATGCTGGTGTTAACCTTGGCGGTCTTACTTACGAATTTATGGGTACTCATAAAGACTACTTCGCTGCCCGTGGCACAGAGCTCACCGAAGAAGATTATGGACGTGGCAAACAAGAAGAAGACGTATTCTTTGATCATCGTTTCAAAACACCAGGTCTTCGCAACGTTGCTCTCACCGCTCCTTATTTCCATGATGCAACGCAAGCCACACTACTTGACGCTGTAAATGCAATGGCTGAATACCAAACAGACAACCATCTCACTAACGAAGAAGCCGAAGCAATCGTAGAATATCTCAACACTCTAACTGGTGAAATACCAGCAAAATAAAAAAAACATCATACCCTTGACAAGTAAATAAAATCAACTACTTTTTAATACTCAACCGACATACCCCTACACTTAATCTTAAATCTATGAAACACACAATTGACAATTTAGATAAAAAAATCTTAAAACTCATTTCTCAAAACGCACGTATTCCCTTTCTTGAAGTGGCTCGCGAATGTAATGTTTCTGGTGCCGCAATCCACCAACGTGTACAAAAACTTGCAGCCGAAGGTGTTGTAAAAGGGTCAGAATTTGTAATTAACACATATAAAGTTGGTTTTCAAACTTGTGCTTATATTGGAATTTGCGTAAAAGATTTAAGTAAATTAGAAGGTATAGTTGATGCTTTACGTAATATCCCCGAAATTGTAGAATGCCACTATACAACAGGCAAATACGCTATTTTCGTAAAAGTATATGCCCGCGACAACCGCCATTTGCTTGATATTACTCTAAATAAAATCAGCTCTATTCCAGGCATCGTTAGTGCCGAAACCTTCTTAATGTCGCTCGACGAAGTATTCCACCGCCAATTAGCTGCTTTTGATATAAATGAAGATGACGACGAAAATGTGGAATAAACATAAATTATAATATTTTTTATGACGTAAATTATCATAAATTAGGATGTTATAAAAAAATTAATGGTTAATTAATGGCAAATTACGTAAAAAAATATATATCGTAAACTAAAAAAATGAATACAACACGAAGTTGTATCCATTTTTTTTAATTAGCAAAAACTATTTCATCTCCCGCAACATCAACTCGAATTGGCTTATCCGTATTGATTGTTCCCGCAATAATCTGTTTCGATAGTTCGTTGAGCAACATTCGTTGCAATACCCTCTTCACTGGTCGAGCACCAAATTGTGGGTCATAACCTTCGCGAGTAAATAAATCTACAGCCGCCTCTGTCACCTCAAGTTGCACTCCATTGCGTTCAAGCAATTTCTGTACTTGACGAATTTGCAATTCCACTATATCACGAATTTCTGCCTGCTGTAATGGGGTGAACATTATGAGTTCGTCAATACGATTCAAGAACTCTGGACGAATTGTCTGTTTCAACAATTCAAATACCTCATTCTTTGTCCTATTCAACACCTCTTCCCTATTACTATCTGTAAGATTCTCACAGTTTTCACGAATCAATTGCGAACCAAGATTCGATGTCATAATAATGATTGTGTTTTTAAAATTAACCACACGACCTTTATTATCAGTAAGTCTACCATCATCAAGCACTTGCAATAAGATATTAAACACATCGGGGTGAGCTTTTTCTATCTCGTCAAACAATACAACCGAATATGGTTTACGACGAATTGCCTCTGTGAGTTGTCCACCTTCATCATAACCAACATATCCAGGAGGAGCACCAATAAGACGCGTAGCAGCAAATTTCTCTTGATATTCCGACATATCGATGCGAGTCATCATATTCTCATCATCAAACAAATAATCAGCCAAAGCCTTAGCCAACTCTGTTTTACCCACACCAGTTGTTCCGAGAAAAATAAACGAACCAATAGGTCGCTTAGGGTCTTGCAATCCAGCACGACTGCGACGTATCGCATCCGACACTGCTACAATTGCCTCATCCTGACCAATTACACGCTTATGCAATTCATCCTCAAGGTGTAACAATTTGTCTTTTTCGCTCTGCATCATCTTGCGCACAGGAATACCAGTCCAACGCGATACGATATCAGCGATATCATCAGCATCAATCTCTTCCTTAATCATAGCATGACCTTGTTGCAACTCTGCAAGTTTTGCTTTTGCTGTTTCGATAGCCTGCTCTGCCGATTTAATTTTCCCATAACGAATCTCTGCCACACGACCATAATCGCCCTCACGTTCAGCACGCTCGGCTTCATATTTCAGCTGTTCAATCTCTATCTTATTTTGCTGAATTGCATTGATTTGCTCTTTCTCGCTACTCCACTTCTTGCGCATAACTTCGCTCTCTGCTTTCAATGCCTCAATCTCTTCATTGAGTTGAGCCAACTTTTGTTTATCGTTTTCGCGTTTAATAGCTGCACGTTCAATTTCCAACTGCTTTATATTACGCTCAATAGTATCTAATTCTTCAGGCACTGAATCTACCTCAAGACGCAATTTTGCTGCTGCCTCATCTATCAAGTCAATTGCCTTATCTGGCAAAAAACGGTCTGTAATATAACGAGTCGACAACTCTACTGCCGCAATAATTGCATCGTCTTTAATACGCACTTTATGATGATTCTCATAGCGTTCTTTCAAACCACGCAATATCGAAATCGTCGCTGCCTCATCTGGCTCATTAACCATAACCATCTGAAAACGACGCTCAAGTGCCTTATCTGTCTCAAAATACTTCTGAAATTCATCAAGAGTAGTTGCCCCAACAGCACGCAATTCACCACGAGCCAATGCCGGTTTCAATATATTGGCAGCATCCATTGCCCCCGACGATTTACCTGCACCTACCAAAGTATGTATTTCATCAATAAACAATATTATCTCACCATCTGCCTTTATTACCTCATTAACAACTGCTTTTAGTCGTTCTTCAAATTCACCTTGATACTTTGCTCCTGCAATCAACGCACCCATATCGAGCGAAAATATCTGTTTCGACCTCAAATTTTCAGGCACATCACCACGCACTATTCGATGAGCCAAACCTTCGGCAATAGCAGTTTTACCAGTACCTGGTTCTCCCACAAGTATAGGATTATTTTTTGTTCGTCGCGACAATATTTGCAACACACGACGTATCTCATCATCGCGTCCAATTACAGGGTCAAGTTTACCACTGCGAGCACGTTCATTAAGATTAATTGCATATCTACTCAATGCTTGATATGCATCTGATTGATTATTTCTGTTTGTAGTCATAGTCTTTAATTAAAAAGTTAAAATCTGAAACATGTTTTATTCAGACACATAACAAACATCAAATATCATGCTAAAATACACAAATATGTCATTTTGGCTGAACATCAAACCACCATACAGACAAATTGACACATCCACTCAAACAAATAACACACACTATCACCACTATAATTTCCTATAAACCTAACCATTATGTTATAACAGACAAAGAACCCTACCTCTACCAATACTACAACATACTATAAATATAGGATAAATATAGGATAAATATACTATAACCATATAAGTACAAACCCTACAAAACAACACAAAAAATACCTGTATATTAACAAAAATCAAAATAACCTCCACTCCCTATTGCAAATAACCTATTTTTTAACTAACTTTGCATCTGCTAAATTCTAAACTCTAAACACTAAACAATCTTGTCCCTACTATTCGACATAAAAGTACGCTTACAATATGCCCTTCGCGCCCACTATCGCAAAGGCCATTGGGTGCATTCTCCCTTCACATTCCACACCCTCAACTATGTAATATTCGAGCGTACACCCTATTACAGTTTCCCTCAAATCGAAACCCTACGTCAACAACTACAACAAAACAACACACCAATAACCCTACAACCTCTTGGTACTTCTCAAGCAAAAACTACCACAATAGCCAAAGAACTAAAAAATAGCGCAAAATCCCCTCGACAAGCCCAACTACTCCAACGCCTCTGCGCCTCAAACCAATCATGCTATATAGTAGAACTCGGCACTAATCTTGGCTTCTCTACTGCATACCTTGCCTCAAACAACACACAATCAAAAGTCTATACACTCGAAGGACAACCCGAACTCTGCCGCATAGCACACGACAATTTCCAGAAACTCAACCTCCACAATATTAATATTATAGAAGGCAACATCGACAACACACTTCCTCAACTAATTCAACAACTACCTCAAATCGACCTCCTATTCATCGACGCCAACCACCAATACCAAGCCACTATCAACTACTACAACCTCGCTAAATCCAAAGTTCATAAAAACACGATAATCGTCTTCGACGACATCCATTGGTCCGAAGGTATGCAACAAGCCTGGAACGAAATCCGACAAGACCCCGACATCCGTCTCGCTATCGACATCTTCCACATGGGCATCGTCTGGTTCAACACCGACATCCCAAAACAACACTATATCGTTGCTTTCTAAACCTCTAAAAATATGAATATCAATCTAAAAACAACACTATTTTACCTGTTCATTTGCACTATATTCTGCAATTGCTCAACATTCACAGGCGAACAAATCGAAAAAACATTCGACATCGACAACTCCTACTCCGAACTTCAAATAGAAGATGCTATCAACGTCATTATCAGCAACGAACAAGATCAAATCTCCATAATCACAACCGAAAATCTAATCAACGACGTAGTTATTGAAAAAATAGATAATAAACTAAGATTATATCTCAAAAAAAATTTCCACATCTATCGCTCAGAAATAAAAATAATCTTACCCCACAACCCTAACCTACAAAAGATCGAACTTCATGGCGCATCCGACTTCCAATCCGATTTTGCCCTACAAAGCAAAGAAATCGACATCTACATCTCTGAAGCATCCGATTTCCAATGCGATATCGAAGCCAATGAAATAGAAATTGAACTATCTGGTTCGGCTGACTTCAAAGGAAACTTAATAGCTCAAAACATCAACATCGAACTATCTGGGTCTTCTGACATCGAAGGAAACATAACTGCTCAAAACACCAACATCGAACTCTCTGGATCATCCGATGCCACCCTATTAGGAGAAACAAATACACTCTCAATAGAATCTTCTGGAGCAAGTAGCATAACCAAGAAAATCATAGACAACCACTATTCTCTCATCTGCAACCAATGCGAGTGCGACCTATCTGGCTCAAGCGATGTCTATATTCATTGCAACGATAATATCAACATTATCAACCTCTCAGGTGCAAGCTCACTTCACTACACTGGCAATGCCAAAATCACCCTCAATGATGGCGACAACATATCTGGTAGCTCCGATATAATCCACGACACACTATAACCTCACAACACTAAACTTAAATCCACTAATATGAAAATCTACACCAAAACTGGCGACAAAGGCACTACATCTCTAATCGGAGGCAAACGCGTACTCAAAAACTCCGACAAACTCAACGCCTATGGCACAATCGACGAACTAAATTCTTTCCTCGGGCTACTCCGTGCCAAAACTACCGACGAAAATATCAAAACCGAAATACTCGACATCCAAAACACACTATTT
>JAZQRP010000079.1:0-3876 GCA_045629685.1 Candidatus Aphodosoma sp.
CTTATGTGCAAAATATGGTTGATGGTGAGTTCGTTAGCCATGATTTTATTGTAAGTGGTGCTGTTGAGATTAAGAAAGGTAAAGCAGATGATGAGGTGGACATTTTTGTTTATGCGGTGTTTGAAGATGGTAGTGAGGCTAATTATTATTATGGTGGTAAATTGTTGATTACTGATTATTCTGTTGAGGAGTAATTTGTCTTTTGAGTGATATGAAAATGGACGGCTATTGATTAGTCGTCCATTTTTTTGTTATGATTAGATTTTAAGTTGTCGAGTATTTTCGTCGATGACGGTGATTTTGATTTTTATGGTGTCATCGGGGAGTAGAGGTTCGATGCATTCGGGCCATTCCATTAGGCATGGGTTGCCTGAGTCGAAATAATCGTAGAGTCCGAAATCGAGGGCTTCTTCGGGACGGTTGATGCGATAGAAATCGAAGTGGTAGATTGGACTTTTAGTGCTTTCGTATTCGTTGACGATAGCGAATGTTGGACTATTGACCTCTTCGGTGACGCCAAGCTCATGACAGATGGCTTTGATGAGAGTGGTTTTACCAGCCCCCATTTGTCCGTAAAAGGCGAATAGTTGACCGTCTTGCATTGCCTTGACTACGGCTTTTGCGGTTTCTTCTATTTGATTGATTGTATAGGTTAGTTCCACGATGTCAATTAAGAATTAATAATTAAGAATGAATAATTTTTATTGAAACTTGGTTTTGCAAAGGTACGAATTTTTTGTGGAATATAGGTGGCTTTTGGTGAAAAATATGTTATAGTGACTATAGGATAGAGTAGTTATAGTGGGATAGCGGCTATAAAGGTGATTTTTATTGTTGGGGATTTTAGATATTCAAGTTTTATTTGTAACTTTGCAAAAAGTTGAGAGTTGTCTTTGATCTCTAATCTCTAAACTCTAATCTCTAAACTCTAAACTATATACTATGTTATTCAGTGATATTATTATTGGACCGATAAAGAGTCGTCGTTTGGGACGCTCGTTGGGTGTTAATCTTTTGCATCAGACGGCTAAGATTTGTTCGTTTGATTGTATTTATTGTGAGTGTGGATTGAATTTCCGCGCTGATAGTCATCAGCCTTCGCGCGATGAGGTGCAAAAGGCTGTTGAGCAGAAAATGATTGAACTTACCGAAAAGGGTGAGGGTATTGATGTGATTACGTTTGCTGGCAATGGCGAGCCTACTACACATAGGGATTTTCCGGCAATTATTGATGATATTGTGGCGTTGAGGGATAAGTATTTTCCTGAGGCGAAGATTTCGGTGTTGAGTAATGCTACTATGATTTGGAAGGATGAGGTGCGCGCTGCGTTGGCTAAGGTGGATAATAATATCCAGAAGCTCGACTCGGCGAAGGATGAGACTGTGAAGGTTATTAATCAACCTCAAGGTAGATATTCTGTAGAGAAGGTGATTGATGATATGCGCAGATTTGAGGGTGAGGTGATTGTGCAGACGTTGTTTTTGCGTGGTGAGGTGAATGGTGTGAAAGTGGATAATACTACTGAAGAAGAGGTGGCGGCATGGATTGAGGCGTTGAAGGTGATACAGCCGAAAGAGGTGATGCTATATTCGTTGGATAGAAAGACGCCATACGATACGTTGTATAAGGTGGAAGGTGATGAGTTGCAAGTGATTGCGGATAGGGTTGAGGCGTTGGGAATTAAGACGCAAGTGACTAAATAATTCTTTGTTACTTTTGTCATTGCGCAAAATTACTTCGTGATTTTTGCTTTGCTCGGCACAATAAGCAAGCTAATTCTGCTCTCGCTTGTCGCAAAAAGTAACCAAAACGCTAGTGCTGTGCTTAAAATGCTAAAGTATAGCAATAAATCCTACAACGCTTGAAACTCGGACTATCGGGTTGATTATCCAAAGTTTTGCATATGCCCATAGTTATTATGCTTCGATTTAGGTCAGAGTAACCTCGCCAGAAATCGCTGTTTAACGGATTTATTACTATCCTTTTTTTACGCATTTTAAGGCAATGCACGGTTGCCATTCGGATTTATTTTTGAAATGAAAAATTCTCAATTTTATCATCAGCGCCATCGTTTTTTAACTGTTAATTTTTTGTCGTCAAGGGTTCAAAGACCTTTGGTTGAATTTTCAAGGGTGTTGGTGGCTCCGTTGAATTGGGGATTGGGGCATGCGACGAGGTGTGTGCCGATAATCAGGGGGTTGTTGGCAGAGGGGCATAAGGTGGTGATTGCGGCGGATGGGTATCCGCTTAAGTTTTTGAGGCAAGAGTTTCCACACTTGGAGTGGGTTGAGTTTGAGGGACTGAAGGTGAGGTATGCAGATGGGCAGTCGCAAGTGGGTGCGATGTTGCGTCAGTTGCCGAGTTTTTTGCGTGGTATATGGCGCGAGCATAAGGAGTTGAAGAGGATTGTGAAGGCGTATGATATAGATATGGTGGTGTCGGACAATAGGTTTGGGTTGTGGTGTCGGGATGCATATTCGGTGTACATGACGCATCAGTTGATGGTGAAGATGCCGTGTGGATTGCAGTGGATGGAGAGGTGTGTGTGGCGATTACATCGTTGGTTTATAAAACATTATGACGAATGTTGGGTGCCAGATGTAGAGGGCGAAGATAATTTGTCGGGCGATTTGTCGCATAAATATCCACGGCTGAAGAATACGAAATTTATTGGTCCGTTGTCGAGATTTTCGACTGAGAAGGTTGAGTGGGAGACGGTGAGAGTAGAGGGGGAGGCGTTGGGGTTGAAGGAGAGGTATGATGTGGTGGCGGTGATTTCGGGGCCGGAGCCACACAGAACGAACTTAGAGAGACAGATTACAGATTACAGATTACAGATAGCAGATAGTAGTCAACGGTCAACGGTTAACAGTCAACTGGCATTAACCCCCTCCGGGCAAGCCCTCGTCCCCCTAAAACAGGGGGACAATAAGATAGTTGATGTTCAATTTTCATTCCTCATTCCTCATTTCTCACTCCTCATTGTTCAGGGTTTGCCGGAGGATGATTTGAGGTTGGCAGAGCATAGGGATGGGGTGGATTATATACCACATTTGCCGACGGAGTTGTTGCAGTGGTATATGCAAGAGGCTAAGGAGATAGTGTGCCGGTCGGGGTATTCGTCGATAATGGATTTGTATACGATTGGGCGTAAGGCGCATTTGATACCGACGCCGGGGCAGACGGAGCAAATTTATCTTGCCGAGATACATGGGTAGATATAATTTTTATTGCACACGGAATTCACGGAGTTCACGGAATTTGTTAGTCATTATTTAGGAACTCGCTCTCTTGCTTCGCAAGAATCGCGAGATTGAATCCACGGATACATATCCGGATTTTTTGTAAATAAATAATTTTTTGTTCTCATTTATAGCAAAAATTCATAATTATTTTGTATCTTTGTAGATTGATTGGAATAATAATAAAATATATCAAAATATGAAATTAAACGTTTATAATACTTTGTCGCGCAAGAAAGAGGTATTTGAGCCTCTACATGCGCCTAATGTTGGTCTATATGTTTGCGGTCCAACAGTTTATGGCGACGGCCACTTGGGTCACGCTCGCCCAGCTATCACATTCGATATCTTGTTTCGTTATTTGACACACCTTGGCTATAAGGTGCGTTATGTGCGTAATATTACCGACGTAGGTCACCTCGAGCACGATGCAGATGATGGTGAAGATAAGATTGCTAAAAAGGCTCGTCTCGACCAATTGGAGCCAATGGAAGTGGTGCAACACTATTTGTTACGTTACCATAAAGCAATGGAGAAACTTAATGTGTTGCCTCCATCAATTGAACCACACGCATCGGGACATATTATCGAGCAAATCGAGTTTGTGAAAAAGATTCTTGAAGCAGGTTATGC
>JAZQRP010000080.1:0-5454 GCA_045629685.1 Candidatus Aphodosoma sp.
GGTAGTAGATGATGAGGAAGATTTGTGTGAAATATTGCAGTTTAATCTTGAGTTAGAGGGTTATGTGGTAGATGTGGCGCATTCAGCAGAGGATGCGTTGCGTTTGCGATTATCGGATTATGGGCTTGTGTTGTTGGATGTGATGATGGGAGAGATATCGGGATTTAAGATGGCAAAAATAATGCATGAGTCAGAAGAGACAAAACATGTACCTATAATTTTCATTACAGCACGAGATGCTGAGAATGATTTAGTTACGGGATTTAATCTTGGAGCAGATGATTATATTTCAAAGCCATTTTCGATAAAAGAGGTGATGTTGAGGGTGAAGGCAGTGATGAGAAGAACGGCACAGGCAGTACCTCATACCGACGATGTTATTTTGGAGAAAAAGATAAATAAGAGGGAGGAAAATGTAGTTAGTTATGAGGGTATTAAGATGAATTTAGACAGCAAGAGTGTGAATGTAGATGGGAAAGAGGTAGCTTTTACGAAACGCGAATTTGAGTTGTTGAAATTATTTATTGAGAATCCTAATAAAGTGTTTTCGCGAGAGGAGATATTGAAATTGGTGTGGCATGATGATGTTTGTGTGTTGGATAGGACAGTGGATGTGAATATCACGCGTGTGAGGAAAAAGATAGGACGATATGGTTCAAATCTTGTGTCGCGACAAGGGTATGGGTATTCTTTTAAAAGTTAGGAATGAGGAATTAGGAATGAGGAATTGGTTTGTAAGTAAAAGGTGAAATTATGAAGTTATATACAAAATTGTTGTTGTCGTATTCGGTGTTGTTTGTGGTGCTGATGGTGTCGGTATCGCTGTTTCAGTATGGGCGAGAGAAGGAGTTTCGTCGTGAGCAGTTGAATACGCGGTTGGAGGCGTATAATGATATTATATATCATAATTTGGAGTTGATATCGGGGGATATGTTTGATATGGATAGTTTGCTTTGTTTAATGCCAGATACAGCATTGCGTGTGTCGGTCATAGATAAAGCAGGGAAAGTGATATATGATTCGTCGGCAGATATTTGGGTAATAGAGAATCATTTGAGTAGAGAAGAGATAGTAGAGTCGAATCAGAGTGAGTTTGGATGGTCAGTGCGGCGTTCTACAACAGATGGTGTTGAGTATTACTATTTTGCTCAGAGGTTTGGAGATGTGTATGTGCGTACGGCATTGCCATATAATGTGACGTTGGTGAGTGCTTTGGAGGCGAATATGGACTTTATGTATTTTTTTGCTATCGCACTTTTGGTCGTGATGATATTGCTATTTGTGATTTCGGATAGATTGTCTGAGTCGGTAAAGAATAACGAAGTGAGAAATCGTCGTGAATTGACACAGAATGTGGCTCATGAGTTGAAGACCCCAGTTGCTGCTATTTTGGGTTATATGGAGAGTTTGATATCAAATCCTGATATAGATCGAGATAAGCAGAATTTTTTTATCGAGCGAACTTATCATCAATCACAGCGATTAGCTGCCTTATTGGAGGATATCTCGATGCTCAATCGATTGACAGATAGTAATAAATTGTATGAAAAAGAGGATATTGACGTTGTGAGTGTTGTTTATGAAGTGATGCGTGATACATCGGAGGCGGCAGCTAAGCGTAATGTTAAGGTTGATATTCAACTGCCACCTAATATTATTTTGCATGGGAATAGATCTCTGTTATATTCGATATTCCGTAATTTGATAGATAATTCGATTGCTTATGCTGGAGAAGGGGTTATTGTGGAGGTTATGCATTCGCATAGTGATTCTCAGTATCATTATTTTACGGTGCGCGATAATGGTGTTGGTGTTGCTACTTTGCATTTAGAACATCTATTTGAAAGATTTTATAGAATTGATAAAGGGCGAAGTAGAAAGTTGGGAGGTACAGGTTTAGGGTTGGCTATAGTAAAAAATGCAGTGTTGTTTCATAATGGGAAAATAAAGGCTAAATCAGTGCCAATTGGGGGATTAGAATTTGATTTTTCGTTGCATAGATAAAAAAGAGGCTATGTCAAAATGTAAATTTTGGCATAGCCTCTTTTTAGATGTGCTAAAATGTCTAAAGTGCAAGGCGTTGAAATTTAAGCTGAAAGGAGTGTACTGAAGTACATGACTGAAGCTTAATATTGAGAACAACGTAGCAATTTGGGCATTATAGCATATCGTCATGTTAGTGTTTGTGATTGCTTGAGAGAAGTCCGCAGGCAGCCATAATGTCTTCGCCACGTGAGCGACGGATGGTGCAGATGACGCCGTTGTCGGTGAGATAGTCGCGTAGCCAAATCATGCGTTCGTCGTTAGGGCTATGCATATCCATTCCAGGAATAGCATGCCAACGGATGAGATTCACGCGGCAAGTGAAACCTTTGAGTAGGCGTACGAGTTCGCTGGCGTGGCGTTGCATGTCGTTGAGTCCTTCGAATACGATATACTCAAACGAGATGCGGCGTTGGTGTTCCCAATCATATTTTTTGATTTCGTCGATTACGCGGGTGATGCTATACGCCTTTTCGGCAGGCATAATTTGTGCGCGTTCGTCAGGGAATGGGTTGTGAAGCGAGATTGCAAGGTGGCATTCAGTTTTATTGAGGAACTCCTTCATGCCAGGTATAAGACCTACGCTCGACACAGTGATGCGACGCGGACTCCAAGCAAAGCCCCAGTCGGCAGTTAGGATTTCGCAAGTGCGAAGGATTTCGAGAGTATTGTCGAACGGTTCGCCCATGCCCATAAATACGATATTGGTGAGGCGGTCAACCTCAGGGATACCACATATTTGGTTCATGATTTCGGCAGCAGTGAGACTACCGCTCCAGCCTTGTTTGCCAGTCATGCAGAATTGGCAATTCATTTTGCAACCCACTTGGCATGATACGCAGAGAGTACCACGGTCGTCTTCGGGGATAAAAACCGTTTCGATTTGACCATGAGTAGTTTGGAAGAGATATTTTTTAGTACCATCGACCGATGCAGCCGACCAACCAGGTTCAGTAATACCAACGCAGTAGTTGGCTTTGAGAGCATCGCGACCTTTGACCGAGATGTTAGTCATCTGGTCGATAGAAGTAACATGTTTTTTGTAGAGCCAATCGGCAATTTGTTTGCCAGTGAAAGCAGGGAGACCAGCTTGTTGAGCAATCTCTTTAAGTTCTGCGAGAGTTTTACCTAATAGGGGAGTCATATTAATGAGGAATGAGGAGTTAGGAATGAGGAATTAACTCTAATCTATAGTTTTTAGTTTTAATTAGTCACCGAAGGTCACGACCAGCGGGAGTAATAATTATGAATTATGCATTATGCATTGTGCATTATTAGCTTCGCTTATGATTTTTGCTTCGCTCGGCAACTGAAGTAAACTTCGTTGCTCTTGCTTATCGCAAAAATTTTAAAAAGGGTAGGTCTAAAAACAAGAAAGGGCAGCCTTCGCGGCTACCACAATCTTTTCTTAACCTTAAATCTAATACCATGAAAAACACGTTGCAAAGTTACGACTTTTTTTTGAAATAGCAAGTATTTTCGTGAAAAAGTTGAATTATTTAAATTTATTTAACATTTTAAATAGGTGTTATTTGATTGTTTTAAGTGTTAAGTTGTTGATGTACTTGTATTTATATTTGTTTATATGCTGTTTTGTAAAATATGTTGTACAGCATATTTTATCGGGTTATAGAGAGGTATTTATATGTTTTTTGAGGAGGAGAAAGTGTGTTTTAGAGCATGTTTAAGGATTATTTGGCGTAAAATGAGAGAAATTGTGTGTTTTTTATGAAAAAATAGGCAAATAGAGATTGTGGGTGGTTGTTGAAAATGACGGTTTTCTTCGGTGCAGTTATCTTGCACTTTGCTTGAGGGTATTACACATTGAGAGTGGTTGTTTTTTTGGAAAAAAATAATCCGCTCCTACGGGTTGGGTAGAGAGCGGATTTTATATGAAAATCGCACTGCCATTTTGTTGAGAAAGAATTCCTATTATGCAAGATTTGAGGTATTCCAGTTCGCTGTAATCTGCCGACCGTTGTGGTTACAACCCCTTTCGGAGAAGCGCAGCCCGCCATTGATAAAGGAAGTTAGCCTCGGTGATGTTAAAAAGTAACTGTTGAATTTTCTAACCTCAGGCTGAAGGTGTGATTTTGTACTATTAAAATCGCAAAGATTGTGCCAATGTTTTGTTGGAGTTTCATGTTTTTTTTGGGGGGGAGGGATGTTTTTTTAGAAGTTCTAGTTGTTTTAGACCGCTTCGCTGTTCTAGATTGTGATTTTTTTTGTAAAAAAATATTTTTTGTCAAAAGTTGTCAAAAATAGGTTGTAACTTTGTCGACAAAATAATTATGGAAATTATGAAACTATGTTTGAATTATGGCTGTGTAGAAAGAAACAGCCGTGAATATCGTAAGGCATTGCGTCAGTGTCGTAAAAACAAAAAACGTTTTGGTGTTGCATTTGATGATTCTGAGACTTGGAATATGGATCTTGTTGTATTGCATTGGTGTTGTGATAATCATGTGCATAGGCATCCTATTATTAAAAGAAGTCGTTTTTCGGATAGGTTGATTGAAGATTGGATTCAAGAATTTTTTGAAATTGAGTTATCGGAATATAAGCGAGGTTCTGAAGAGTATATGAAATTGTATGATACAATATATCAGAATATAATTGAAGATATTTTTTATGAAATTCGAACTAAATTTAGATATCAATTTTGTGAGTTTATATTGCCACGTTTAAAACGATTTAAGGAGATTTCGCTAGCATATCCTCTTAACTTAGGTGTAGGAGGTTGGGATAGATACGTCCAAGAGACTATAGATGAAATAGAAAATGAAAAGACTTTTGAAAAATTTGTTGATAGAATAGCTGATTTTTGGTGGTGAAGTGGGTGAGTGTGAAATAAAATGTTTATATTTGCAGAAAAATAGATAATGCTATGAATACCGAAAAATTAAAAGAATTGATAGGTGCTTATAAAGCGCATTTTAATGAGAATATTTCAAATGAAATTTATAAGTGGCAGGCTGTAAAATGTTTTCAAGATAATTGGGATATTGATGCAGAGGATTTTGCATCAATGTTGTCTAAATCTTTGAAAGAAACATCTAATTTATTGACATCGGTAAATAATTTTCCTCGTAGGATGTTGGAAATTTTTGCTGAATTATATTCTGAAGAAGTTCGTTCTGCTTTTCGTATTCTATTTGATGAGAGTGTTGATTTAAAAAATAGAATTGAAAAGTTTGTATTAAATATTAAAAATATTCATAATAATGTACAATCTGAATATAATCAACATTTTCAGTCTTATAATGCTATAAGTACTTATTTATGGTTACGTTATCCAAATAAATATTATATTTATAAATATAGTGAAGCAAATGAAATATTTGAGGAATTAGGGATAAATTTTAAGTTGAGAGGAATGAAATCAGAAGCAGTCATTAAAGCTTATGAGGT
>JAZQRP010000081.1:0-1741 GCA_045629685.1 Candidatus Aphodosoma sp.
AATCTGCAAGTGTGCTTTGATTTGCCCGTTATCCTGCGGGTATAATCGATTTAGAAAGCAAAGGCAGGTCTTCTGACTTATCCCGTTTATTGCGCCTTCCCAGTGTTAACCAGTGGCAGAGAGTGCAATAAACCTAAAAAATAGGAATTACAGCAACAGGTATTGTTTCGGATTCACACCGAATTCCCTTTTAATCCAAAAATGGCGAAACCATTTCAGGAACCATTTGCGACTGCAAAGGTAGTAATATTTTTTTATTCCACCAAAGAAAAACAAAAAAATCCGCTAAAAAGCGGATTTTTAATATTGCGAAAAAGAGACTATTATTTTCTTTTAACTGTAATAACTCCAACTATAGAAAGAAGGATGTACCAAAGGATTATAAGAGGGAGAGATTGGCGGAAGAGGCAAACAGCTAAAAGGACTACGCCAATAATGAATATGTAGCGAATGCGGTTGTCAGCCCAACGGAAATTGTGGAATTTGAGGGAGAACATTGGCAATTCACAAACAAGGAGATAAGAAAACAATAGTACTGCAGCCAAAATCCACCATGGTGAAATGGCTTCTAACAAAGATTGATAGCCATACGCCATGCCGAGCCAAAAGATGGCATTGGCTGGTGTTGCAAGTCCGATGAAAGAAGAAGTTTGGCGTTCGTCGATATTGAATTTACCGAGACGATAGGTTGAAAAAAGCGTGATAAGGAATCCCAAATATGGCAAATAGGTCCACACCGAAGCAAGCGGAGCGAGCAAACGGAAGGCAATCATACCTGGCACGAGGCCGAATGTGATGACATCGGCAAGCGAGTCGAGCTCTTTGCCAAGTGGCGATGATACGTGAAGTAAGCGCGCCACTGCCCCATCCATAAAATCGAGTAATGCGCCTATGAGGACAAAGAGCAGAGCCATGTCGAAACGAGAGTTATAGGCGAATATGCAAGCAATGATGCCTGAAAACTGATTTAGAAGGGTTATTGTATTGGGAATATGCTTTTTACAATTCATAATTCACATTTATTTTTTAATAAGAAGACAGAAGAACATAAAAACATAAATTAGTTTTTTCATAAACATAAATTATGCTTTTCTGTTCTTCTGTCTTTTAAATTATTTATTTGCAAGCGCAACGAGGTTTGAGTTGTTTGAAGAAGTCGTTGCCTTTGTTGTCAACGAGGATGAATGCTGGGAAGTCGACTACTTCGATTTTCCAGATTGCTTCCATGCCGAGTTCAGGATACTCAACACATTCGATGCTCTTGATGTTGTTTTGAGCAAGGATAGCAGCTGGACCACCGATTGAACCGAGATAGAAACCACCGTGTTTTTGACAAGCATCAGTAACTTGTTGTGAACGGTTGCCTTTAGCCAACATAATCATGCTACCACCGTGAGATTGGAAGAGATCAACGTAAGAGTCCATACGACCAGCAGTAGTTGGGCCCATAGAACCACAAGGGAGACCAGCAGGAGTTTTAGCAGGACCAGCGTAGTAGATAGGGTGATTTTTGAGGTATTCAGGCATTGGTTCGCCAGCATCGAGACGTTCTTTGATTTTAGCGTGAGCGATGTCGCGACCTACGATGATAGTACCATTGAGAGAGAGACGAGTAGATACAGGGTATTTGTCGAGTTCTTTAAGTACTTCGCTCATAGGTTGGTTGAGGTTGATACGAACTGCGTCGCCTTCGCCAGCATTGCGGAGGTGTTCAGGAATGTGGCGTGCTGGTTGGTCGTCG
>JAZQRP010000082.1:0-5135 GCA_045629685.1 Candidatus Aphodosoma sp.
TGGTCTCCTGTACAACTTTCACATGCATTTGATGAAATTGAACAAGTTCAATCAGAAGTTAAAGTATTATCGGTATTGCAAACCATAAATATCCTAGAGGAACGTTTTCGCATCAAGAAGAGAATTAAAAACGGTCAAATAATGGATAGCAAGGGTACAGTAAAGGGTTATGTTAATCTTCGCAAGGTGCTAACTATTTTTGTCTCTGAAAAATATGGAAAAACATTTTCGAGTTATTTTTTTCAAGACATTACAGAACAGTTCCTTTTGGATTTAGCATTTTGGATTAAGGAACAAGGCATTAAAAATGGGAATAAAGGCGGATTACCCCAAAAATTAAGATTGCTAAGAGCTGTATGTAACTATGCTAACAAACAAGGTATGTATGGTGTTAATATGGCAGCTTTCGAGTGCCTTGGAAATGACATTAAGTGGCCAGAAACGACATCGAAAGCTATATCCGCAAAATCAATGAACAAAATTGCTGCAATCGACAGAACTTTGTTAACAAAACGAGAGCAGCTACATTTAGATTTGTTCTTGTTTAGTTACTACACTGGCGGTATGGCCAACGTAGATGTGTGTAATCTAACGTGGGACTGTATTCAGGATGATAAAATTATTTATGAGCGAATAAAGTTCCCCAAAACTGCGAAACCTATTTTACTTCAGAAGTCACGAGACATAATTAATAGGTATAAGGGGCTTGGATATGGGAACTATGTGTTTCCCGTGTTTACCCACAAGCATACCACATCAGAAAAGAGAAGATACAGAGTTAATGAAATATCAACCAAATTGCGAATAACCTTGTCCAAAATATGCAAGATGCTTCGCATAAAAGAGAACGTTACTTGGTATTCAGCTCGTGGTTCGTTTATCTCAAGGATGGTGGATGCTGGCAACAACCCTTATGTGGTCGCAGAGATGGCAGGAAATAGTCCATTGACAATCTATAAACACTACTATAAAAACACTCGAAGAGAAGAAATCAAACGCGAAATGGAGTCAATGTTCTAATTACGCAAAGTGTATAATATACATAAGTTATAAAGAACAAACTAAAAGTTTATTTAGTAAAAATGATGAAATCGATGTTAATTTGTGCTGTTGCATCTAAAATAAGTTATTAGCATTAAATGATAAAAACCTCACCATCGATGGCTTTGTGTTTACAACCAGAACCACGATGGTGAGGTGAATTAGTTATGAAAAAGATTTTTATTTTGTGTCTTGAAGTATGACGCTAATGATAGCAGTGTCTTCAATAGATGACATTGCTGGCAGATTCTTTACGCTGAAGTTATAGAATACGCAATCGGCATAGATGCGATTGCCACTCCAATGCCCCGTGCTACTGTAACCACCATCGAAACTATGGCGCGTGGGGCGCGATACTTTGGAGGTTGCTTCACGCTGGATGCGACCTTTGCTCTGTGATGACTTGATATTGTCCTTGCCTGACATCAATACTCCATACCAATTCTCCTGCATCATACCTGGCTGACGCTCCGATGAAACGGCTACCTCGCATCGGCTGTTGAGGACGGGTATGTCGTGTTGCATTGCAAAATCGACCATATAGGGGCGCACCGACTCCTTGCCTGTGTCGAACGAGTATTCTATGATACTGCCCTCGGCTACATTAGGAATTGTAAACTCCACACGCACCGTCGAGTCGTTCACCCAACGTGTAGCTATATCTTCATCCTCGAGTGTGTGCTTTTCGACAACACCATCTTTCAGCGAGTACGAACAAGCGGAAATATCTCCCACATAGGCACTTGTGTGTTTAGGCGTTGAGGCTTGGTCGCAGTAATAATCAAGCGAAACAGTGGCGTGGCGCACACCTTTAGAGTTTAGGATTTTGATTTTGCGATTTATTACAGATTGCGAGATAAGGGCATTACCTCGCTCTCTATATTTTCGGTTGCGATAATCAAAAATCATAAGATAAGATTGCTGCAACTCATCCAAAATTATAGCATCAGCGTTGGCGGTATCAACTGCATAGGCCGATTGTGCAAAATCTGCCGCAGTAACATCACCAAACTTGAAACTCTCTTGTGCCTCGGCGATCAATGACATCCAAATTAAGGCAATACTCAATAAAAATCGTTTCATAATACAAAATATTTTTTTTATTTAATCCTCAGTCAAGTCTGTGGAATAATAATGAGGTAGTACTTTACACTTAATATATGCCGCATAAATTGTGTATTCTGTACCAGTTTTTCCTTGTTTTTGCCATAAATTATTAAAACGCTGCGCTAAATCCAGTCTGAAGTTTTGTTCCGAATCATTCCAATAATTTATATTATTGTTATTTAATGCAACCAACTCTGCCTCAAGTGCAGCCTCTTCATCGGCCAAAGATCCAGAATTACTACCTGATGCACTACCAGAAGTATTACCCGAATTGCTGCCAGAGCCGTTAGCTGCCATATATGCTCGGATAGCAGAATCCACTGAATCTAGGGCAATCATAAGCGTACTCTTATATGTAAGAGTAACAATCTCTTCAATATTAAAGTACAAAGTTCCATCGAGGAAACGAACAGGGAAACCACTATTATTACCCTCAATTGTGACTGAGCCCGAGAAACCATTCTTCAGGTAAACATACTGAGCCCATACGCGTATCTGCGTAGATGAATCAGCCTCTGCGAGCGGGGTGCCATATCCTCCATTATTCTGCTGGGCAAGCTCCCACTCAAAATCATTTGCTACATAAATCTCATCTCCATAGCCAACGTAACCCAGTTCCATAAATGAAAGTGTAGATACATAATATGTACCACCAACATTCTCAAACTGCTGCTGCTCGTTCAATACTGGCATCACTTTGGCCAAATCATTCAAATTCTGTTTTGTAATTCGTTTCATAAAATTTGTGTTTAAAGTTAATAATTCTTTTTTGATTTTTAATTGTTTTTTGTGTGTTAATTTGTTTTTAGCCCATTTGATGGGTAATATGTGCCTCATTATACTATGTGTATATGGGCGTAAAAAGGATGCGGATGCGTATAATACAACCGTAAATCGCAAAAGCGACAAATGTGATTTTAATCACAATATATTTTAATAAATGGTTAAGTTATTGCGATAAATATTCCCTTTGATTGATTATCACGATACCAATCGCTTGCAAACATTTCTAGCGAAGGTTGTATGCACCCTATTGCAGGGTCTGCGACCTTTACGCCTACATCATCTATATCGTACACTATTACGTAATGGTTGGATTTAAGCAACGCTATTCCCGGGATAAGCGAATGAGACATCAAATCCTCAATATTACACTCCATAGGCAAAGATTCAAGACCAATTGTGTTTAGTTCTTGACGGATGTCACTAATTGATATACCGTGCCGAGCCACCATAACATCGTTTAGGTCCTTTGATTGACTATTAGGGTATCCTTTATTGTAATAATGGGCAATACTTTTAATGCAAGCCAAACCACAATCGTATAACGATTGCTGATAAACAATAGGGAATATTTTACACATAACTACTTTTGAATGTTATAGTTAAACATCTGGTTTATACTGTGTATTGGGCGTATACGCTCTTCTGTGCCACTAAATAGACCATTAATAAAACCTTTACGGCCATTTGTGGCAGTGATATCGGAATAACCAAATTCCTTTTGGACTGAGATAAATGGGAACATAGTCATTTTCGCATTCGTAATCCACGACAAAACACCATCTGCAGTATGACAAGGAGAAAAATCATATTCTATTATACGCTGAAATAGGCTTTTGTTAATTATTAAAAATTGATTGCCCCAATACCAATCTACCCAATATAGGTTACTGCCAACGGGGATGGTAACACCATAGCCGCAAACACCTCCAATTAGTAACTCTGCACCTTTACTATATGCTTCTTGGATGCTACTATACAAATATTCTGAAGAATAATCAGGTGTAAAAATATGGTCATCTTCACAAAATAATATTTTGTCATACCCAGCTTCTTGAGCCATTCGTATAACTTTTACTAGACTCTGCCATATGCCGATAGCTCCATTCGGATGTTGCACAGCATCAACAAATGTAACATCAAACTCTGGCTTATCCTGGAATTGCATTTCCACACTCTGTCGACGGTCTAATCGACTTGGAATATTTACAATATATGTGGGAATAGGTGAATATTTCATTTTTATTTGGTTTAATTAAAGTCTGTGTTAATAATGGTATTATAAATTTCTACGGTTTGTTCAACCATTCTGTCTAGTTGAAATTTAGTCAAAAATTTATCGCGCACATTACAACTTAAGCGTTCTCTTAATGCTGGGCTATTGAAAATCTCAATTATTTTGTTAGCCATCATTGTCGTATCAACCTCAAGTCCTCTTATATCTGAAAAACAAGTTTTGACTTTTAGTGCGTCGATTCCATCTTCAAACATTTCGTCAAGACCATCTACTGCTGTGGTGATTATAGGTAATCCAAACATTGCCATCTCAATTGCTACATAACTTGATTGCTCTTGTAAAGACGCAATAATACCCACATCACAAATCTTATAATAGCGTATTAGGGTCTCAAAGGAAACTCGTCCTAATATGTGTAATGACAAATCTCTATTTTCACGTTCAATAATCTCCTTTTGAATCTCGGATACTTTACCTGCTACATATAAAGACACAGAGATACCTTTTTGCTGAACTTTACGGATTGCATCTAGGATATAACGCAAACCTTTACTATCCGATAAGACGCCTACATAAAGTAGTTTCAACGATTTGCTTGATACTGCATCTTTGCTTGTTAGCGAGGTATTTGCAAAATCACTTATCCCGTTAGGTATAACGATACATTTTTTGGGGTTGACTCCCATAATATTTTGCAAGAAGTTCGTCGCACATTTGGTTACGCATATTATCGCATCAGAATCTTCATATGCTTGAATCTCACTGTTGTTGGTTACGTAGCAATGCCTAATTGCGGATAGATGTTTTTGTGTATTCTGTAAAGCATACAATTGATTAAACCTCGTTTTATTACTATTGTATATGTCCTTCCAAGGGATACAATGTAAATGGGTTATAATTTTGCAAGGTACTTTCGATTTAATATACAAAGCCAAGTCAATTAAGTTGAGGGTATGTATATGTACAA
>JAZQRP010000083.1:0-2660 GCA_045629685.1 Candidatus Aphodosoma sp.
GTATAAATGGAATGTAGTTCATATAGGATATGGAGGAACTATAGATGAAAGAATATATTTGACTAATAGAGAAAAAATAGAGGGTGATTCAATTGTTAATGATATTGTATATAAAAAACTTTGGGAATCCGATGATTGCGAGATAGGAAAAACAAGTTTATTAGCTTTGATTAGAGAGGATATTGCAGAACAAAAAGTTTATGCATACAATGAAGGTGTCGAAGTTTTATTATATGATTTTGATGTTGAAGTTGGCGATACTATAAAAGTTTGGAATTGGTTACGACAATTGAAATATTTAAATTCGTCTAATACCTATAATGAAGAATATCGTTATTCTTATTTAGTTGTTGAGGATGTAGATTATATTGAAGATGAAGTGTATGGTTCTTTAAAAAAGATAACTTATTATAGAGTTGGGAGAGAAAATATTAAAATTATTATTTATGAGCGATATGGTGCTTTAACCGGATGGGCTGTAAGTAACTATGCAAATATTGAAGGAGGAGGACCAGGCAGCATGATTTGTGCTTTTGATGCCAATGATGAATTGTTATTTAAACCAACACATAACAATGAATTAGATGAGATTGAAAACTGCTATATCAGTGAAACAAAGACTGATATTGAAATAATCACAGCACCTACAACTCCAGCCATTCAAAAGATTATTTATAATGGTCAAGTTTACATTCTCCGTAATGGAAAAGTTTATAATATGGTAGGAATCGAGGTGAAAAATATTGATTTCGAAATGTAATAGGTAAATTGAAGACAAAACAGGCAGATATCCTCATTGAGGTATATCTGTCTGTTTTTGTTTTTGCTATGTCGGTTTGATGACCGATGGGATGCGGATGCACGAGCTGTGCGTCTCTATATTTATGAGGAATAGGGAGTATAGGGTCAAGACTATAACTATAGGGTTATTTTTTGTGGGGAATGTGATGGTTGTTTGGATTTTTTTTGTTAATTTTGTAGTTGAAATGTTGATGGTCGATGGTCAACAGGCGATAGTTTACAGTCCCTCCTTCCCCTGCGGGGACTCCCCCTAACTTAGTGGGAGAGTTAGATAGCTGGATGGTTGTTGATTTTTTTATTAAGATATTAAATATTTGAAATATGAAAAGATTGTTTTTGCTTGATGCTTATGCGTTGATTTATAGGGCTTATTATGCGTTTATGCGTATGCCGAGAATAAACTCGAAGGGGATGAATACGTCGGCGATATTTGGGTTTGTGAATACGTTGGAGGATGTGTTGACACGGGAGAAGCCTTCGCATTTGGCAGTGGTGTTTGACCCATCGGGCCCGACATTCAGACATGAGGCATACGAGGAGTATAAGGCAAATCGTGAGGCTACGCCAGAGGATATTCGTAAGGCTGTGCCTATCATCAAGCAGATAGTGGAGGCGTATAGAATACCTGTGATTGAGGTGCCGGGCTATGAGGCGGATGATGTGATTGGCACGTTGGCTGGGTTGGCAGAAAAGGAGGGTTTTGAGGTGTTGATGATGACGCCTGACAAGGATTATGGGCAGTTGGTGACAGAGAATATTAAAATCTATAAACCACGATTTGGTGGGTCGGGCTTCGATACGCTCGGCGTGGCAGAGGTGTTGGAGAAATGGGGATTAGAATCGACAGCGCAAGTGATTGACTTGTTGGGATTGATGGGTGATACGTCGGACAATATACCTGGTTGCCCAGGCGTGGGAGAGAAGACAGCGGTGAAGTTGTTGCACCAATTTGGCGGTATAGACAATATGTTGGAGCATACGGATGAGATAAAAGGTGCGTTAAGGGCGAAGGTGGAGGCAAATGTGGAGCAGATTAGGTTCTCGAAATTCTTGGCGACAATAAAGACCGATGTGCCTGTGGAGTTCGATGAGGCGCGATTTGTGATAGAGGAGCCCGATGTGAAAGCGTTGGTGGGGATTTATGAGGAGTTGGAGTTTAGGAGCCATATAAAAAAACTCAATGCACAATTTACAATGCAGAATGCACAATTGAGTGTTCAATCTGATAATTCGGGGATGGGGTCGCTGTTTGATAATGCACAATTCACAATGCATAATTCACAATTAGATATACCCCTCACTCCTGCGGACAGTTTGACTTCGTCTTCCTCCTCCTTACAAGGTATAATGCAAGCAAGCTTGCCTTCTACTCTTGCTTTGTTCGTCGGTTCCCCTAACTTAGGGGAGCAGTTGAGGGGAGTTCAACTTTCAACTTTCAACTCTCAACTTTCAAATTATGTGTGTGTGGATACGGAGGAGAAGCAGAGAGAGTTGGTGGAGATGTTGATGGGTGTGAAGATGTTTGCGTTCGACACAGAGACCACGTCGTTGGAGGTGTTGGATGCGGAGTTGGTGGGAATGTCGTTTGCATTTCAGATTACAGATTACAGATTACAGATTACAGATGCGGACACAGCATGCCGTGTCCCTACAGCGTATTATGTGCCGGTGAGTGCTGATAGGGCAGAGGCTCAGAAGACGGTAGATTTGTTTCGCGTGGTGTTTGAGAATGAGGCGATTGAGAAGACGGGGCATAACATTAAATACGATTTGATGGTGTTGGCAAATTATGGCGTTGAGTTGAAAGGACAACTATTTGACACGATGATAGCGCACTATTTGTTGCAACCAGAGTTGCG
>JAZQRP010000084.1:0-1954 GCA_045629685.1 Candidatus Aphodosoma sp.
AAAGCTTCTCTTCGTCGTTTCTCTGATTTCTACCTCGAAGATGCTTCTTATCTCAAACTTAATGACTTGACAATCGGTTATACTCCTAAACTCCCTGAAAACTTCTCTAAATGGGTTAGCTATATCCGTGTTTATTTCACAGCTCAAAACTTGTTTACTATCACAGGTTATTCAGGTCACGACCCATCAAGTGTTAGTATGGCAGGTTTGACTCCTGGTTTCGACGGACGTTCTTACTATCCAACTCAACGTTCATTCAACCTCGGTTTGCAATTTAAATTCTAATGCCTAAATATTTATATTTGATAACATTATGAAACTAAATAAATTATTCATCGGAATTATGGCGGCAAGCATGTGTTTTAACACTGCTTGTACCGACCTCGAACCGGAAATTTATACTGATGTTTTGAAAGAAGACTATTTCCAAACACCAGAACAATTTTCGACTTTGATTGCTAATGCCTATTCTCAGCTCGCTGGTGAATATGGTTATATTTATCGTGAAGGGTATTGGAGTATGCAAGAATATACTTCTGACGAGGTAGTTATTCCTACTCGTGGTACTGACTGGTTCGATAATGGTGTGCCTCAAGCTATGCACAAACATACTTGGGAAGAAAATACTCGTGATGTCAACAATGGTTGGTCTTTTGCTTACGGTGGTGTAGCTAAGTGTAACACTGTCCTTGATAACATCAAAGAAATCGCTGGTGATGATGAATCTCAATATAATGATGCAGCTAAAGCTGGTGTAGCAGAAGCTAAAACTCTTCGTGCTTTCTATCACCTTCTTGCTATGGACCTCTATGGCAACGTTGCTATCGACGACAATTCAGAAGAAGTTAAAAAGAATGGCGTAAAACAATATTCTCGTAAAGAGGTATTTGAATGGATTGAAAAAGAAATTCTTGACAATCTTGACGTAATGGACAACTCAGTTCGTTATGGTTCGATGACTCGTCCTGTTGCTCGTATGATTCTTGCTAAAATGTACCTCAATGCTGAAGTTTATACAGGTACTACAATGTGGGAAAAATGTATCGAACAATGCGACTCTATCATCAACGGTGGTTATGGCTATATGTTGAACCCTGATTACTTTACTACATTCAAAAAGGACAATACTTCAAATATGGAAATTATTTTCCCTATCGTATTTGACCAAGTGTATGCTAAAGGTAACATGTTCCACTTGATTACTCTTCACTATGTTCATCAAGAAGTTTATGGATTTACTACTGCAACATGGAATGGTCCTTGTACTCTCGGTTCTTTCTATGATAAATATGCCGACAACGACTTGCGTAAAAAACAATGGTTTGTTGGTCCTATCGAAAAAGATGGTAAAGTGTTGAAATATAGCAATGCTACATTGGAAAATGTTGATGCTATTATTACTGATACTGTTACTACAATCGAAGATGGTACAGCTGCTAACACATTTGAAGGTCCACGTTTCGTGAAATTCGAAATCGAACCAGGTATTGAGCACCACGCTAATTCTGACTTCCCAATCTATCGTTATGCCGATGTATTGTTGATGAAAGCTGAATGTTTGATGCGTCTCAATGGTGGTTCTGCTACAGGCGAAGCTCTTGCGCTTGTAAACGAAGTTCACACTCGTGCTGGTCTTCCTGCTTACACAACTTTGGATTTGGATGAATTACTCGACGAACGTGGTCGCGAATTGGCTTGGGAAGCTCACCGTCGTCAAGACCTTATCCGTTTTGGTAAATTTACAACAGGTATGTGGGAATTCATGGCTCCACGTTCTACTAATCGTAACATCTTCCCAATTCCACAATGGGTACTTGATGCAAATCCTGGAGTATATACTCAAAACAACTGGAAATAATCCTTTTTTAATTAACTTTTATAAATTTATTAATTAAACATTTTTTTAATTATGAAAAAATTAAGTTCTTTCTTGTGCGGTTTAGCCGTACTTGGT
>JAZQRP010000085.1:0-7009 GCA_045629685.1 Candidatus Aphodosoma sp.
TCCTCACTCCTAATTCCTCAATTATTGCAAAATTTCTTCCGCTCGCGATGCCCACTGGCGTGTGCCAAACACTTGCTCCAAATCTTCTGCAAACAACACCTCTTTGTCTATCAATATCTGAGCCACTTCGTTATGCCCTTCTTTATATTGAAGCAATATCTGTTTTGCACGCTCATATTGCTCATCTATAATTCTTTGCACTTCTCGGTCAATCAACTGCGCTGTTGCTTCCGAATATGGTTTAGTAAATCCAAATTCGCTCTGACCGGTCGAATCGTAGTAAGACAAGTTTTTCAATTTATCGCTCATACCGAAGTATGTAACCATCGCGTATGCACGACGTGTTGCTTGTTCCAAATCCGACAATGCGCCTGTGTCTAATATACCGAAGAATATCTCTTCGGCGGCACGACCGCCCAACAACGAACAAATCTTATCTAAGATGTGTTGCTCTGATGTCAACTGACGCTCTTCTGGCAAATACCACGCTGCACCCAATGCCTGTCCGCGTGGCACTATTGTCACCTTCACCAATGGGTCGGCATATTGCAAGTGCCAACTGATTGTGGCATGACCTGCCTCGTGATATGCTATATTTTTCTTCTCTTCTGCAGTAATGATTTTCGATTTTTTCTCCAATCCACCAACAATTCTATCTACTGCATCCAAGAAATCTTGACGACCTACAGCAGTACGCTCCTTACGTGCTGCTATCAAGGCAGCCTCGTTACAAACATTGGCAATATCCGCACCCGAAAAACCTGGAGTCTGACGTGCCAAGAACTCTACATCCACAGTCTCATCTAATTTCAATGGTTTCAAATGCACATTGAATATCGCTTTACGCTCATGCACGTCTGGCAATTCTACCTGTATCTGACGGTCAAAACGTCCTGCACGCAACAATGCCTTATCTAATATCTCTGCACGGTTAGTCGCTGCCAATATAATCACACCCGAATTCGAACCAAAACCATCCATCTCTGTCAACAATTGGTTCAATGTATTCTCGCGTTCGTCGTTGCCATTATGGTTCACATTCTTACCACGAGCACGTCCAATTGCATCGATTTCATCGATAAATACGATACACGGTGCTTTCTCTTTTGCTTGTTTGAATAGGTCGCGCACACGCGATGCTCCTACACCCACAAACATCTCTACGAAGTCCGAACCCGACATCGAGAAGAATGGCACATCTGCCTCACCTGCCACTGCTTTTGCTAGCAATGTCTTACCTGTTCCCGGAGGGCCTACAAGCAATGCGCCTTTTGGTATCTTACCACCGAGCACTGTATATTTTTTAGGATTTTTCAAGAAATGTACTATCTCTTCCACCTCTTGTTTTGCTCCTTCCAAACCTGCTACGTCGGCAAATGTAACCTTATGCTGTGGATTGTTTTTGTCAAACATCTGAGCTTTCGATTTACCAACGTTGAACACTCCACCAGGACCACCGCCACCCATCATCTTGCGGTTCATAAACACAAAGAATCCGATGAGCAACAACAATGGCAACACCGAAAATAAGAACATATCAAAGTAATCCTTACCCTCTGTATAGCGCACCTCACCGTTAAAAACCTTATCAGTTTTCAACTCATTGAGCAATTTCGAAAATTCATCAATCGAAGGCACGATAGTCTCTACTCTAACCACCTCTTGTCCTTCTGCCTCAATGCCAGTTATATCTTTCGCACATTTAGGATTGATTTCAGCAATAGCTCGTTGTTTTGTAAGTTCAATAGAGATTTTGTTTACACATCCATTTCGCAATCCATCTTCAAGACGCGAATAAGCCACCTCACGCGATGCCCCATTCGGATTCCAAATAGATAGCACGATAAAGAATATACCTATTGCCAAGTATATCCAATAAAAATTAAATTTAGGCTTATATCCACCTTTTTGTGGACCACCCAATTGTGGTTTCTTCCCTTCTTTATTTGGTTTGTTATTTTCTTCTTGTGACATATATACTTTCCCCCTAGCAAACAGCTTCCGCTATTCACTCTTTACCAATTACTATTTACTCTTTAATAACTACTCTTTTTTTTAATCAAGGTCTGGTATCATTGTGATATTAGCATCTGCCCAAAGGTGCTCGATATCATAAAATTCACGAAATTCTGGTTGGAATACGTGAACGATTACATGACCATAATCCATTGCAATCCATTGGCAATTTTCGTATCCGTCAGACGAAAAAGGTTTCTCTCCTGCATGTTCACGCACAAAATCTTTTGTTGTAGTTGCGATAGTCATGACGTGTGTACTTGAGTCACCCTCACAGATAACAAAATATTGACATGGAGCCTCCAATTTGCTCATATCCACAATAGCAATTTTTTTTGCTTTTTTCTCTTGCATACCCTCAACAATAGTTGAGATAAGTTGTTTCATTTCTGCCATTTATATAATTTATTTATGTTTAATTATTTAATCTATAGGTTATAATGCTTAATGTTTAATTCTTAATTCTTAATTCTTAATTAATTATCATCTGATTCGCTTCCATCCATACCAAGTATCTCACCAACTTCCCCACTGCCATCGACACCAACACAACCCACCATCTGCATCTCAACAATCCCGCCGCCACTGCAATAAAATCCCCTACACCTGGCAAGAACGAAAAAAACGCGAATCCATCGCCATATTTATGTATTTTTGCTTTCCAATTTTCAGCTTTTTCTTGTGGTATCTTCAACCATTTCTCTATCCACTCTATCTTGCCCAAATAGCCCAAACCATAACAGGTCATTCCACCAAGCGTATTACCCACCGTTGCCCAAACCACCAACCATATTGGGTCATAGTCTGCCAACAACAATCCCGTAAACACCACCTCACTACTAAAAGGCAATATCGTCGCCGCCAAAAACGCCGCTATCCCAATCCCTAAATATCCTAATGATACTAAATCCATAAATTGAAAGTTGAAAGTTGAGAGTTAAACGCTTATGTAGGGACACTCGGCTCGAGTGTCCGACAATTAAAAGGAGAAATTCCTCACTCCTCATTCCTCATTCCTAACTCCTCATTCCACATTTTAACCGCATTCACCGCAATTCCAGTATAAACCACATAAAGCCCAGCAGTCCAATACATCCCCACCATCAAGAATAGCCCTATATAAACCACATCCACCAGCACCCAAATCACCCAGTTATCTATCTTCTTTCGCGTCAGCAATATCTGTGCCACTATACTTGCCGTTGTCAATATGGCATCAATCATCGGATACTGAGGCTCCTGAATATTCTCTGGCAACAACCTTGCTCCATACTTCACACCCATCCCCCACAACACTCCAGTCACCGCAATCACCGCCACAACCGCCAAACTCTCCTTCACTGTCAACCACATCACTTTCAACTCCTTATCAGTCTCCACTTTTGGTTTTCTCCACGAATATAGTCCATAAAGATTTATCACAAAATATATCCCTTGCAATATCATCCCCGAGTACAACCCCTCTCTGCCAAACAATATGCCATACAACACACAATTCACCAACCCAATCCCAAAATTCACTACCTCACCCTTAGATGCCAGCCATATCGCCACCACCCCAAACACCACCGCTATAATCTCTAACCAATTCATCAGCCCACACTTCCCTCAAGTGATATTTGCAACAACTTCTGTGCTTCCACCGCAAATTCCATAGGCAATTTATTGATTACCTCTTTGGCATAACCACCGATAATCAATCCCACAGCATCTTCGGTCGAAATACCACGTTGCGAACAGTAAAACAATTGATCCTCGGATATTTTCGATGTAGTAGCCTCATGCTCGATAATAGCAGTCGGATTCTTCACATCTACGTATGGGAATGTATGTGCACCACATTGATCGCCCAACAACAACGAGTCGCATTGCGAGTAATTTCTTGCACCTGTGGCATTTGCATTCACTTTCACCAATCCACGATACGAGTTCTGACTCTTACCTGCCGAAATACCTTTACTTACAATACGCGAACGTGTATTTTTGCCCAAATGTATCATCTTCGTACCTGTATCGGCTTGTTGATAGTTGTTTGTCAACGCCACCGAATAGAACTCGCCCACCGAATTATCGCCTTTCAAAATACATGAAGGGTATTTCCACGTGATAGCCGAGCCTGTCTCCACCTGTGTCCACGACACTTTCGAGTTATTACCCTTGCATATCGCTCTCTTTGTCACGAAGTTATAAATACCGCCCTTACCATCTTTGTCGCCTGGATACCAGTTTTGCACAGTCGAATATTTCACCTCAGCATTGTTCATCACCACAATCTCTACAATAGCTGCATGCAACTGATTCTCATCGCGTTGTGGCGCAGTACAACCCTCCAAATACGACACGTATGCATCATCATCTGCCACAATCAATGTACGCTCAAACTGACCCGTACCCGCCGCATTTATACGGAAATATGTCGACAACTCCATCGGACAACGCACCCCTTTTGGTATATAAACAAACGATCCATCCGAGAATACTGCACAGTTCAACGCCGCATAAAAGTTGTCTGTATATGGCACCACCGAGCCCAAATACTCACGCACCAAATCAGGATATTCTTTCACCGCCTCCGAAATCGAACAGAAAATGATGCCCTTCTCTGCCAATTTCTCACGGAACGTAGTTTTCACCGACACCGAGTCCATCACCGCATCCACCGCAATACCGCTCAACACCTTCTGTTCCTCCAACGGAATACCCAATTTGTTGAATGTATCAAGAATCTCTGGGTCAACCTCATCCAACGATTTTGGCGCATTCTTCCGTGGTGCTGCATAATACGATATTGCCTGAAAATCTATCTCAGGTATATTCAACAACGCCCAATCTGGCATCGGCATCGTAAGCCAATGACGATAAGCCTTCAATCTAAACTCCAACAACCACTCTGGTTCTTCTTTTTTTGCTGAAATCAAGCGGATTACATCCTCCGACAATCCCTTTTGTATTGTCTCTGTATGAACGTCGGTCGTAAAGCCATATTCATACTCTTTTTGAGCCACTTGACTAATAAATTCGTTTGAATTATTCTCTGACATATATCTTGTTATATAAATTTCCTATTAGACAATATTTAGCCTACAAAGATACAAATTTTATTCCATATACACAACCCCCCTTGCATTATCACACAAAACAGCAATCTTCAACATATTATAAATATACTATAAATATACTATAAATATAGAATAAATATACTATAAACATACTATAAAGCATACTACAAATTAAGCCCAAACTAAAAACTAAACAACAAAAAAGAGGCATATCCCATCTAAAGATATGCCTCTAAAATATTTTCCACAACAACTATCTCCGCCACAAAACCACACGTCCTCCTATCTCTTTCGATAGTGCCTTTTTCTGTTCAATTATAACTTGCTTTTGTCGCATAAAACCCATGATTTCATCGAATTTTTTAGCCTCTTGCGCCTGCTTAATTTTTTGGTCAATTTCTCGCTCACAATACGATATAATCGCAGCCTTATACTCATGTATCACCGTGTTTATCTCTCGCGCCAAAATCTCTTTTTTCTGCAATTCAAGCTTCACTTGATGGTCTTGCACAGCCCTCAAATTCGTCGGGTCTCCACTATATTCATCCTGTTTTGTATGCATTTTCGAGAGTGTATATTTATCCGTCAACAATTCTGCCGCTTTGGCTGAAATTTCGGGGTCTATATGATTAGTAAAATACTTCGCAGCATTAAAATTATCTTCAGCTCTTACACCTCTCACACAATCCAACATCCTTTGATGCAACGGATTGTGGAATATACTCTTACCCTCCTCCTCCAAATCGACCAACGATGCCACTACAAACCCACTAACAGTCTGATATTCGCCATCTTCTGTCACAAACAACAACTCACCTCCATATCTCACTATATAATGCAATATATTCATCTCCTCTTTATCAAAGTGTGAGTTGTGAGTTGTGAGTTGTAAAGTAAACATTTGCTGTTCCCCTTCAGAAGCAACTTTTTCTTGTCTATATGCTGGATTTGTATCATGCTTCTCCTCTGTAGCATAACTCTGCGGAGTATAATCGCCATTCGATTTCCTCACCAACTCTTTTTCTCGCCTTGCTCGCAAAATCTTTTGTATTTCAGCAAGCACAACTTTCTCATCAATCTCCAACTGAGTAGCACACTCTTTGGCATAAACTGAACGCACAATATTATCAGGTATCAACGAAATCGAATGTACTACATCTTGTATCAATCCTGCCTTCTTTATCGGGTCATTCCCTATCTCATCCAACAACAATTGTATCTTAAATCGAATAAAATCTACCTGATTTTTATCGATGAAATCGATGAAATCCGATGCATTATTGTTTTGTGCATACGAGTCTGGGTCCTCTCCATCTGGCAACAATACCACCTTCACATTCATACCCTCTTCGAGCAACAAATCGATGCCCCTTATCGATGCCTTTATACCAGCCGCATCGCCATCATACAACACCGTAATATTTGGCGTAAATCTATGAATCAATCGTATCTGACCGGGTGTGAGCGATGTTCCCGAAGATGCCACCACATTCGTAATTCCCGCCTGATGCATACTAATTACATCGGTATATCCCTCCACCAAAAAACATCTATCTTGCTTCACTATCGACTGCTTAGCAAAATAAATTCCATACAGTTCGTTACTTTTATGATATATCTCACTCTCTGGCGAGTTAACATATTTGGCGGTTTTATCGTCTTTTTTCAACACACGACCACCAAATGCTACCACCTTGCCCGACACTGTATGCACTGGAAATATCACCCTACCTCTAAATCTATCATACCAAGTACCATTATCACGACGACTACCCAATCCGCATTTCTCGATGAAATCGGCTTTATAGCCCGCATTCAACGCTGCCATTATCATGGCATCCGACTTATCAAGACAATATCCTAATCCAAATTTTGCTATGGTTTCATCGGTAAATCCACGCCCCCTAAAATACGACAACCCTATTGCTCTACCA
>JAZQRP010000086.1:0-5212 GCA_045629685.1 Candidatus Aphodosoma sp.
AAAAATCTCAAAAAGAAAATAAATAATTCCGCCATTACAATAGCATATCCCAATGGTATTACTAACAAAAACACATTGTAAAAAACACAATTATTCCATATTGTCAACATTAAACATAAAATAATATACCAAAAAACACAACAAAATAAAATTGTATTACATACAATAACATTTAACAGAATATATTTGCTAAAATCAACAAAAATCTATAAATTTGCAGTAACAAACAAAATTCTAATCTCAAACAACTAGCAAATTTATAAAATGCAACTCTATTCTACAACAAACAAAGACGAAAACACTACTTCCGAAGCAAATAAACTCCAAAATAGTGATAAATATAATTGCGCATGTAAGTCAGTTGTGTATCATACACTCAAATCAGACAACTACCATACTATAACAATAGAAACAAGCACAAATATAAACAATTACGATTTTTTATATATCACAGAAGGCGGAGGCATATATAAATCTCACAATTTAATCCAAGAAATAAAAGTAGGTTCTATTATTATCGTTAAATCAGGAGAGAAAATCGAATTCACGCCAACATTAGGAAAACAAACTTCATATTTTCACGTATCTGTCATTTGTTTGCAGTACACATTGTTCCTTGAAAAAATTGACTTATTCCAAAAATCACCTATCGTTAATATTGGACAAAATGTAGTAATAGAAAATATATTCAATAGTATGATGCAAATACTAAAAGAGAATAAAAGCGGTGCTCAAGCTGTTTTAAACACCTCTTTATTCCTTATCCTTAGTATTGCAAACTACAAGTTATTAAATTGCCACGAAAAAGAAGACCCTACTATTGAAAAAATTAATACCGCAGTAGAAATATTGCGCAATGACGCAACCGCCAAAATTAGCCCCGAAGAAGTGGCTAATCGCATAGGAATAAGTTACTCTTTATTCCGCCGTATTTTTAAAGAAAATATGGGCACATCTCCTGCCCAATATCAAATGGATATACGCTTGAAAAGATCACAAGAATTGCTAACCACAACCAACTTTTCAATCGCTCGAATAGCAGAAAAACTAGGTTTTACCGACACTGCTCAATTTAGCACATTCTTTCGCAAACGCCAAAACATGACACCGCGCGAATACAGAAATAAAAATAAATAAAACAAAGGAGATAGACAAAAATCTATCTCCTTTATTTTTTCAAAATAAATTCAACATCCATAATCAAATTCAATAATATGCTAAAAAAACTATTTCATATAATCTTGTTATTACTTATAACACAAATAACTACAGCCCAAGACATTGTTGTTATAGGACAAGTATTATCTGCCGAAAATTCAGAACCCCTACAAGCAGCAAGTGTATGGTTCAAAGGCACAAACATTGGCTGCATAACCAATGAAGAAGGATTCTTTATGCTACGCAGCAATACCCCTCAACGCACATTAATAGCTAGTGTAGTAGGATACAAACAACGCCAAATCAAACTCGATTATGGCAAAGACCAAATGATACGAATCTACCTAAAAGAAGATATCTCAATACTAGATGAAGTAATTGCTATGCCCAAACAAGACGAAGCTATATTACTATTAAAAAAAGTATATGAAAACAGACGAATAAACAATCCTAAAAATCTTACAAACATCTCAGCCACAATGGATAATGTAACATCTATTAATCTTACAAACATCAAACAAAAGGCCTTACAACGCAAATTATTTAAAGACTTAATGAGCGGTGCGATAGAACAGAGCGACACATCATTTTCTTTACCTGTTTACATAAATCAATCAATTTACAACTTACAATTCTCGCCCGATAGCAACATCTCTACTAAACTTTATTCCAAACAAAATGCAATAGATATATTTCCACCTGAACATTGGCAACAAATTATTTCAGCATACACACCCGATATCAATCCATACAAACCGTATTCAACAGTGTTAGGGCGCAATTTCATGAGCCCCATAACACCAAACGCCAAATTATATTACAACCTATACCTAGCAGATAGTACCCTTATAAATGGACAAAAAAATTACCAAATAAGGTTTTCTCCTAAACAAAATCAAGGTTTATTATTTAAAGGCGATATGTGGATTGATTCTGCAACATACGCCATAACAAAAACAGACATAACTATCCCATCATACACATCTGTCAACTTTTTGAATAGCCTAAACTATGGTTTTACAACCGCGCCATTCAACAATAGCATTTTTCCCAACAACGAAAAACAAGGCATAGGATTAAACATCAATCTATATCCAAACAAAGACATTCAATACTTTGGAGCCATACTCAGCGAAGAACGATCATACACAAATATAACATCCACAACCGACACATTAAGCATCAAACCAGAAGAAGAAAAAATAGAAATACCTGCAGATGACAAACTCGAAGCTACATGGAACAAAATTGACTCACTCAACCAAACGCGCATACAAAAATTGTCATCATGGGCTGTAGACATCATTCTCAATCAATACCTACACATATGGAAAATTGACGTAGGTCCATTACTCAACCTATTTCATTTCAATCAATTAGAAGGAGCTTCTCCACGATTAACCTTACGTTCAGGAGAATCATTTGCTAAATATTTCACCTTTGGTGGATATTATGGTTATGGATTCAAAGAACAATACCAAAATAAAGAACTCATCAGCGATGGACTTCACTCATACGGGGGCAACATTCAATGGCGTTTTGGTCCTACCAAACGTAATAACCTCGCCTTGACATATGACCATAAAACAGAACGAATTGGTTATGATGATTCAGATATTTATGCAGAAAGCCGAGTTCACGATATAGAAAATCTTGTAAACTCATGGGTTATGATGTATCGTCCGGTATCAGTGCTTATGCGCAGCAAAATCGGTGCAGAATATCAATACGAAAAACCTGGATTTAAATTTAAAATCAATGCCTTCACCCAAAACTACTATAGCAACCGATTCATCCCTCTAATCCACAAAGGCGCAGAAGTACCATACTATAGTCAAATCGGCCTACGCACTACCTTCCGTTTATCTTGGCAACAAAGTTCGCTCGACTACTTCTTCCACCGCATATACCTTGCAACAAAATATCCAGTCGTACACCTCACCGCCGAAGGTGGTTATATTAAAATTCCTGGTTCAGCATTTAACGAACCATACCATAGCCTATTCGGCAAATTTGGCATCTATACTCAACAACACACAGCCCTCGGTTTCGGAAAAATACACTGGATGTTCCAAGCCAATGCCATAATAGGAGATGCACCATTCCCTGCTCTCATAATGGCTCGCACATCACGTTCATCCTACCGCCACGACACCGACTTCATGCTCCTCGGATCAATGGAACTCATGAGCAACTATTACGCCGCCCTCAACATACGCTATCAAACCCGAGGCTACATCTTCGGCTACATTCCTTACATCAAAAAACTCGGCATCCGCGAAGACCTTATTTTCAATATCGGCTATGGTTATTTGAGCCCTAAATATCAAAACGACAACATATTATCACTACCCACAAATCGATACAATATAAATGAAAATTGGAATAAAATGCCATATATCGAATGCGGATTCGGATTTTCAAACATACTAAAAATAGGCGATATCGCTTTCGTATGGCGATTAACTCACCGAAACAGCACAAACCCCGAATCCCAAAACTTCGGCATCAGATGGCGCGTAGGACTCGATTTCTAACCGCTACCCAACCCATACTCCAAGCAAACCTCTTCAGAGGATAACCATACCTTCAAGCAACCTATGCCCATAAAAAGTGACACATTACATAACACAAAAAACTAATATGAAAATAGAAATAGACAAAAACTCAGGATTCTGCTTTGGCGTAATGCGTGCAACATCTACAGCCGAATCCGAACTCAAAAAAAATCAACCACTATATTGCCTTGGCGACATCGTCCACAATGGACAAGAAGTAGAACGCCTAACTCACCTCGGCCTCATAACCATCGACCACACACAACTTGCACAACTACACAATGCACGCGTGCTACTCCGTGCACATGGAGAACCACCTCACACCTACGAAATAGCTCGCCAAAACGGCATCACAATCATCGATGCCACTTGCCCAGTAGTGCTCAAACTTCAACAAAAAATCAAACAAGCCTACACCAACCACCCCGATGCCCAAATCGTCATCTATGGCAAAATTGGACATGCCGAAGTCATCGGTCTTGAAGGACAAACAGAAGGCAAAGCCATCGTAATTGAAGACGAAAACGACCTAAGCAAAATCGATTTCTCTCGCCCAATCATCCTATTCTCACAAACCACAAAATCCATCGAAGGCTTCAACCAACTCGTCAACACCATAAAAACAAGAATCTTGAGCAAACCAACGAACTTGAACCAAAACTCTCAACTCTCAACTCTCAACTCTCAACTCAATAGTGGCATACATTTTGAATATCACGACACCATCTGCCGCAATGTAGCCAATCGCATCCCCGACATCAAACGCTTTGCATCGCAGTTCGACATCATCCTATTCGTTGCCGGAGCCAAAAGCAGCAACGGCAAAGTTCTCTTCAACGAATGCCTAAACGTCAACCCACGCACCTACCTAGTATCATCGCCCGACCAACTACAACCCGAGTGGCTCAACGGTATCCAATCCGTAGGCATCTGCGGTGCTACAAGCACACCAAAATGGCTCATGGAAGCAGTAAAACAAAAAATTAACACTATACTCTAAACACTAAACACTATACTCTATACTCTAAACACTATGCAATACGAACTAAAATGCATCGGAGTTCTCACCTCTGGCGGTGACGCTCCTGGAATGAATGCCGCAGTGCGCGCCGTCACTCGTGCAGCCATCTACAACGGCATCAAAGTCAAAGCCATCTACCGAGGCTACAAAGGCCTCATCACAGGCGAAATCAAAGAGTTTCAGACCCAAGACGTAAGCAATATCATCCAACAAGGAGGCACCATTCTCAAATCAGCGCGTTGCAACGAATTTAAAACGCCCGAAGGTCGCAAATGGGCATACGACACAATTAAACGCGAAGGCATAGATGCCCTTATAGTCATCGGTGGCGATGGCACATTCACCGGAGCCCGCACCTTTGCACAAGAATACAATATGCCCATTGTAGGCATTCCTGGCACTATCGACAACGACCTTTGGGGCACCGACTCTACCATCGGCTACGACACAGCCCTCAACACCATCATGGAATGTA
>JAZQRP010000087.1:0-3802 GCA_045629685.1 Candidatus Aphodosoma sp.
AAAAACAACAAAAAAAGAGTGATAAACTTTTCAATCTATCACTCTCTTTCGAGCCTCTTATCTGAAATAATCCAATGCCCCGCCCCTGAAATTAGAACAAACTCTAATCAACTGAACTAAATTTACCTTTTTATACTAAATAAGGTAAATTACCTACATCACATCTATCTAATCTCAAGTATCGTAACTGTCTTTCCCTCAAATTTATGCGATTCTTTCAAGTTCACCACTCTACCTGTTGCTACATTTCTCGCTTGGCGACCTACAATATCCATTTCGTTAAAACGCTCAAGATTCAATTTTTTAGCTTTTTCATTGCTATTCACCACCACCATAACTTTCTGATTATCTGTATAGCGGAAGAAACAATAAATACCATCATGAGGCAAAAAATGGGTCATCTTACCATAGCACAATGCCTCTGATGTTTTACGGAATTGAAGCAAAGAACGAAGATAATTATAAACCTCTTTTTGCTCTTTTGTGCGTTGTTTTGGGTCAAAAGCATTCACTTCATGATGCGCCCAACCACCTGGGAAACAATGACGTGCATCTTCATACGAACCGCCCTTTCCTTCAATCAATATTTCATCACCATAATAATATTGCGGATAACCACGCACTGTTGCCAACATTGCCATACCCATTTTTATCAACTTAACATCATCTTTCACAGCATTTCTATAGCGCGCCATATCATGATTATCAAGCATATTCATAATAAGTTGCGGATTTGGCAACGCAAAATCTTGTGCAAAATGATTATAGAAACGTATCATCCCTTTATCCCACGCCTCGCCTTCTACGAATGCCATCTCTAACCAATCTTTGAGTATAAAGTCCATTATTGAAGGCAGTTGCGAATCAAAACCATCACGATTATTGTTGCCAGTTTGGAAATATGCCATCTCTGGTATCGACTTCACCCAACATTCACCCACAAGATTCATATTTGGATATTCACGACGGATACCTGCCATCATTTGTGAAGCTAAATTCAAATCATTATATGGATATGTATCAACACGGAAACCATCCAATCCAGTCAACTCTGCCCAATAGATATACGACTGAAGAACATAATCAAACAATAGTCTGTTATTGTAATTCAAGTCTGCCATATTCACATCAAACCAACCTTTTTGCAATAAATCTTTGTCGGCTTTCGACGCATGAGGGTCTGTTGCTACCACTATTTTATAATTCGTGCGTGTAAATGTTTCCCACTGATTATACCAACTTGAATCTGGCAAATCATTGTGCCACCAATGACGTGGATTCACATGGTTTGGCACTATGTCCATAATGTATTTCAATCCATGACGATGACACTCTTCCACCAATCTCACAAAGTCATCATTCGTTCCCAATCGTGGGTCCACTTTATAGAAATTGGTTGTCGCATAGTGGTGATATGAATACAAAGTGTCGTTATCTTCCAACAATGGCGTAGTCCACAAAGCTGTCATCCCAAGGTCGGCAATATAATCCAAGTGCTGAATTATACCCTCTATATCACCGCCTTGTCGTTGATGCAAATTGGTATTATCCACCTTTTGTATATATCCCTCTACATTATCGTTCTCAGGATTACCATTCGCAAAACGGTCTGGCATTAACAGATACACCGCATCTTGCGAACCAAAACTCTCTCGCACTGCCGAACCCTCACGACGCTCTTTCAATTCATATTTAACCGTAGCTGTCTTCAATGGTCCTCGCAAAACTATCTCATACACCCCTGCAGGAACATCTTTTGTATCAAGATAAACGAACAAATAATTCTGATTTTCGGTGCGCTCTACTCGTGATATTTTCAACACATCGCTCAACACTCCAACCTGACATCTACCCACGCCAGCTCCATAAAACATCAATTGCAATTCTGGATTATTCATCCCTGCCCACCACGACGCAGGCTCTACTCTCTCATACACTTTCATATTTTTCAATCTACCATCACGCACTGGCAATGTCGCCATTACTTCAATGCACAATGCATAATGCATAATGCACAATATTAAAAAAAACATTTTTTTCATTTATATATAGCTAAGACAAAAGAACATAATAACAAAAAATTATGTTTTTCTGTTATTATGTCTTTTCTAATTATTTTTTCTCTTTTATAAACATCACTGTCACAGCACCTATCAACAAGAATGCGCCCGACAACACCATCATCCAAATTGCCTCAAGTCCAAACACGTGTTTCAACACCAAACCGCGGAACAATGCGTTGATAATCTGTGGTATTGTGATAAAGAAATTGTATATACCCATATGTACACCTGTTTTGCCTGCTGGCAATGCTGGTGCCAATATCGCGTATGGCATAGCAAGTATCGAAGCCCATGCAATACCAATACCTACCATTGGCAATATCAACATCTGGTCGTTAGTGATAAAATACATCGAAATCAAACTCAAACCACCAATCACCAAAGCAATTGCGTGTGTTGTCTTACGACCCAATTTCTTCGAAATCGGTATCAAGCACAAAGCAAACAACATTGCCACAAAGTTATACACACCAAATATCACACCCACCCAGTCGCCTGCTTGTTGATAAAGTGGCGACAACGCATCCGATGTACCATAAATATGCTGTGCAACTGCTGGCGTAGTATATACCCACATACCAAACAATGCAATCCACGAGAAGAACTGAACCACACCAAGTTGCAACATTGTTTTTGGCATATTCACAAAGTCACGGAACATATCTGTGAATTTAGCCTTCTCTTCTACCTCTTCTTTCGAAGCAAACTCTGCCAACTCTTTTGGTGAATATTCTTTTGTATGTGTCACTGTCCACAATATTGTGATAATCAACACCGCAGCTCCTACATAGAACGAGTACACCAAGTTCAATGGCACTCCCGAAGCCGATGTTGCATCGCCCAAACCAAACCAATTCAACATCACGTATGGCAACCACGAACCTATCACGGCACCCACGCCAATCAAGAATGTTTGCACCGAGAATCCTACTGTCGATTGCTCATCTGGCAACATATCTGCCACCAACGCACGGAATGGCTCCATCGTCACGTTGATACTTGCGTCCATCACCATCAAAAAGCCTGCGCCGATAAACACAGCTGGCAAAAATGCCGAAAACACACCTGCGTTTGGCATCAAAATAAGCGCAATAGCTGTCAAAATTGCACCCACCAAGAAGTAAGGACGACGACGACCCAATCTGCACCAAGTCTGGTCGCTATAATGACCGATAATCGGTTGCACAATCATACCTGTCAGAGGAGCCACAATCCAGAACCACGAAAGATGCTCAACATCAGCACCGTATGTCTGCAATATACGACTAGCATTAGCATTTTGCAACGCAAAACCCATTTGAATACCCAAAAATCCCATACTCATCGACAGGATCTGTCCAAAACTTAATCTTGGTTTAGTTTTCATATCTTTATACAATTTACCTAATTTATTTTTAATGCGCAAAGTTACAAAAAATATCTAAAATCACAAAATTAAATCAAAATACTTGCAACTATCACAAATTTGTCTTATCTTTGCACAATAATCTCGTTACTCACTACTAACTACTAAAAATCTAAAATATGGACGAAAGAGTAAAACCTATTATCACTAACGCATCTGACGACATGGAAGGTGCTGTTATGTTCCTCGACGAAGCACTCGCTCACATCCGCGCTGGTAAAGCCAATGTACGTATCGTCGATGGCGTACGCGTTGACTACTATGGCAGTATGGTGCCTATCTCTAACGTGGCTAACATCTCTACTCCTGATGCTAAAACCATCCAAATCCAATG
>JAZQRP010000088.1:0-2069 GCA_045629685.1 Candidatus Aphodosoma sp.
AATTCGTTTTTCTATTGTACCTTTGCAGCGAATTTCAAAACCAAAGTATATGGAAACAACTGAATCCTTCCTCAATCTCATTATTTTCTTCGGCATTGGAATGTATGTTTTAGTTCTTATTATTTGTATTATAGGCACTCGGGTAGCTTTTCTAAAACGCCAATTAACAGACTTGCGAATAAAAATGGCTATCAATCAACGAGAAGAAGCATGGAGACACCAGTTACTCGTCAAACAAATTCAACAACAAAAAGGCAACAATGCCTTAGATGATTTACAACATTTATTTTCCGATAAAATCAAAAAACTCAAGCACCAATACCCGGCACTAACAGAAACGGACATTCAAGTAGTTACACTCATCGGATTAGGAGTAAGCAACACAGACATACTTCAACTCGCAGACATGTCTAAACGAACATATTACAAGCGCCGACAACTCATTGCACAAAGAATGAATACTACTGCCGCACAGTTAGACCAAATAGCACAAAACGCTTTCGCCACTAAAACAAAATAATTATGACACACTCTATAAGAAAAACGCTCCTCGTTATTGCCAGAGAAATAATTACACTTTTGCCTGTACTTGCCTATGCTGGATTTCATTATTACGATAGGCATTTCGAAGTAAGTTTTAAATGGTTTGTAATTTTCAATAGCACATTCTTATGCATCTATACGCTCATAATCTTATTATCAAGCAAAATCAAAAAAACTATAATCTTAACCGAAGAAGAACGCAATCTATCACCGGACATGTATCCCGATTACAGCAGTTCCATTGATTGGCTTAGTGTGATTATATGGGCTGTCTCGAGTTTTCTTACTGGTATCATTTTATTTAGTTACAGGGGGCTTATTGTTGCCATTGTGATGGCTTCTTTAACATCTCTTGCTGCAATGGTTATTTTTTATTTATTTTCCTCACGCAACAAGTACACTATCCAAGAAAACATTCTACATATTCAAGAATATGAATGGTCTCATTTAACTACCGACTTATACATCCCGATAGACAATATAGAAAAAGTATATATATCTGATTTCCTAATAACGCCACCAAGTGTTGTCATTATTGTAAATGGTATTGAGCGTAAACTGCGATGCACATCATACTCCGAAGAACTTGCACATGCCATCGCAATCAGGATTAAACAACAATAGCATCTATAGACTTTTCAGAAAAAATCGCTTAACGGCGATTTTTTCTTGCATATATGCAAAAAAAGCAGTACCTTTGTGCTGTAAAAAACATGCACTATGCAACCCAAATCAAAACAAAAACTCAAATTGGGCATAACTATTGCGGTGGGTATTCTATACCTTATCGTGCCTACGGACTTACTACCCGACACCATGCCCTTAGTTGGCTGGATAGATGATATCATCGCCATCCTACTGGTTATCGCCAACGCGGTGAGAGTAACCAACAAACTCAAAAACAAGAACTAAACACCACTATTATGACTAAAAAGATTCTTTTTATATGCCACGGCAATATATGCCGCTCGCCGATGGCAGAGTTCATCATGAAGCATTTGGTAGAAACACCCGATGAAATCGTACAGAATAGCACTTTTGAGATTGCCTCTGCAGCTGTTTCTACCGAAGAAATTGGGAACGACATTTATCCGCCAGCCAAACGCACACTTTCTGCACATGGCATTCCTTTCTCTCGCCGTGGAGCAAGACAAATGACCAAAGCCGATTACCACTATTACGATTATATCGTTTGTATGGACCAGAGTAACCTAAGACTCATGCGTTACATTATTGGCGAAGACACCCAGCACAAAGTGTCGCTTCTCATGCAATGGGCAGGCAAAGAAACTAATGTAGCGGACCCATGGTACACAGGTGATTTTGAAACAACCTACATGGATATCATGGAGGGCTGCAAAGCTATGCTTAAACAATTATAAGCAAAATATTTGCTTTTTTCATTTTTTTGTAGTACCTTTGCAACCAATTTGAGAAATTATGCGTATTACAGACTCTAAAATAAACAATCCCATCTTGCAGATGATTGGCGAAGAGGCCGATCGTCTGGGATTAGAATGCTATGT
>JAZQRP010000089.1:0-2217 GCA_045629685.1 Candidatus Aphodosoma sp.
AACAGCAGGACTGCCTTTGAGGTTGATTTCAGCTGCTTCGCCACCCATGAGAGCTGCCAACTCATCGTGTGTGATTTTGACCATGAGTTGTCCTGGGCGGACAGCGGTCATCACGTTTTGACCGAGAGCTTTAGCTTTTACTTGATCAGTAAACTGCTTTGCAGTCTTGTAGTTAACATCGGCTTCGAGCAACGCTTTGCGAATATCCTTTACGGTCTCCGCAATATTGATTTCGGTGATACGACCTTCACCTTTCAGGATTTTAAACGAGCGTTCTAATCTTTCTGATAAATTATTAAACATAGTTCTCCAAATTGAATTATGGTGCAAAGGTACAACAAAAAATGCACATACGCAAGCGGAACGAGCAATTTTTATAAGAAAATAATAGATTTATAATCTATTTGTGAGGCTGAGATTAAGCGTTATATTGCGCTAACCAAATGCCGAAGAAACGATCATATACAGAATAAACGCCTGATTCTTCGTAGATAAACTCCTTGTTTACCAAAGTTTTAACAGCACTTCGTATTGTACTGGCAGCGCTAAGATGATGCTTCGTCAAAAATGACTGACTGGTTAGTTCTCTAACCTCACGTTCAAGAGCGATAGCCTTGAGTATCGCTAACTGATTTATAGAGAACAATCGGCAATAGTTTTGATATGTGTATGCGTTTTCATCTACTAAAGTCTGAATAACCTCTTGCGTAACTTGGATGTCAATTTGCGCAATCTTGGATTCATACAAACGATTCAAGACTGACTGGATATACCATGTGTGTGCTTGCAAACTAGTGTACAAAAACTCAAATGCTTTCTTTTGTAATTCTTGACCGTTGTTGTTAAAATGACGCACAGCAAAAGCATAGTACTCATTTTCTGGGATAGTGCCTATGTGCATCGTTTGAGCGCTTTGGTAAAATGCACGCTTGGCTGATGAAAACATATCCATCATCATATGTTTCTGACTACCTGCGAAAATAAAATGTGTATTTCTGAGATGCTGGATATAGGTGCGCAAAGTCTCTTCTATCTTAACTTCTGGATAGTATTGAATCTGCTGAAACTCATCTAATGCTATATATACTGGTTTGTCTGCGTGTTCCATATAATCGAAAATCTGTTGTAACAAAATCTCCGACTGAGCTTCCACGATAGAAACACCTATTTCTGGAGTACCTGTAATTGGATCGCTAGAGAAGGAAAATCTCAATGACTGAAGCGCTTGGATAATTTTCTCTCTAAGAGAAGGAGAGCCACAATTCCCCACAACCGACTTTGCTAGACACTCTACAAACTCGCGCAAACAACTTGTTTTATACAAATCCACATAGATACAATACGCCTCTTTTTCTGGAATGGATGTAAATAAGTGACTAATCAATCCCGTTTTTCCCATTCTGCGAGGACTAATCAACACAACATTACGTTCGTTTTGCAGTGCAGAATGCAATCGGATTGTCTCTTGTTCACGGTCGCAAAAATACTCTTTTGAAACGTAGCCACTGATTAAAAATGGATTTTTAGGTGTTCGCTTTTGGGTCATAATTGTCTTATAATTAAATTGTTATATAAAACGCGAAAATTTCGTCACGAAAATTTCGCCACAAAGGTACAACAAAAAATGTACATACGCAAATTTATTACTATATTTTTCAAAAATCTTTGCATTTCGTTAACATTGCGTTCGCACTTAATTATGCAAATAAATGTTAAAAACAAGCGTAAATTTTATCCACCAAACCTTGCTTATCCCTTCGGCAAGGGTAGCGTAAGGGTTAACAAACGACAAAGTTAAAGACGGAAAGAAAACATTAACATAAATTAAATAATATTTTGCTCTCTAATTGTCAATAATTGTCGATTTTAATTGTCGCCAATTGTCTTTAAAATCGGGAACTATACACTTGTTGACACTTAATATCTCCTTGCCCTAGCGGGCAGAAATCTTAATAAATCTTATCTCCCACGGACGCACTTCAAGCCCCCTCCCTGTTGATAACTCACCACTTTTTCACCCATTTTCGTCCTAATTCATATTTTTCATTAAAAATATTTGCACATTTCAAAAAAAAACAGTACTTTTGCAGCTCAAATTTGAACAGATAAACGACTTTATCTCGTTTTTCTATACAAAAACTCGCTATTTATATGCAAAATGCACTCAGAACAATAGGTCGTATTCCTTTCGATATTGATGTGCTAAAGTCCTTCTTT
>JAZQRP010000090.1:0-1802 GCA_045629685.1 Candidatus Aphodosoma sp.
TGTTGTTATATATAAGGGGGCGATGGGTTGAATATCAGATACCGCTGCATTGGAAATAAAAAAAGTTGGAGCGGACTTAATGACATTGATGTAGTGAAGTGGATTGTGATGACGTATAAAAAGACATGTACAATGTGTAAATAACTTGTTAAAATGCTATGTGAGGCTAACTGTGATGCAGGCTGATAAATCGACTGTCTGAAACTATTGGAAATCTTGGACTTTTTACTGGACTTGGCATCCCGACAACCGGCACCAGTAATTTTTCTTAGAAATCCAACACTTTTGTTGGATTTTTTTATTATTTTCAGACAATTTCAGTTTTAGCCATCACATCAAAAAAGGTTAGTTTTACAAGCCTTTGACGCACTGGACAACAAAAACAAGAGTAAAAGCATGATAAAGTGTGATGCAAACTGTGATGCATTAGGTAATATCTGGCGCTTTTATTTCTAGTCTATACTCATTTCTTGGACATTATCTGTTTCCATTTATCAAAGTGTTGTTGCAGGTATGGATATGAAAAACGTTTAACCTGTGTGTATATTTGCTGCAATGTGTGATTTGAATATGACGCTTCCATTGTTGTTCTGCCTTCCCAACCGATGATTTGATTTATATATGATGTTGGTATTCCGGTGTCTTGCATTCCGATACTGGCATTTTTCCTGAAAGAGTGATAATCATACTTCCCATTGTCGGGTTGTCTTATACCAATTTTAGCAACAAATCCACTCAATGAACGCGAATACTTATTGTTATATGTACCATTTGCAGTTAAACAATGTGTGAATATAAAGTCAGTACCCTTGGCATCTCGTTTCTTTTTCTGGCGTTTTACATATTCCCAAAAACCTAACTCTAATAATTGTGGTGCTATGGGTACAATTCGTTCAGAAGCTTCGGTTTTTAAGCGTTTCATAGGGTGATTTTCTATAAAATTGATACATTTGATACCATCTTTAATAATAATGTCATCAAATTGTAATGTTATCGCTGCGTTTAATCGTGAACCTGTAAACATTGCAATCATACATACAAAGAATTCATCAGGGTGTTTTTTAAAGTGGTTGTGTTTTGGGTTGAACAGATTTAATAAGTCCTTTTGTAAATATGGCATGTGTGGTCTGCGTTCTGAACGTTTGGTCTTTTCAATCGTTGGTATGCAATTTATAACACTTGGATTAAAATATTGTGGATATAGGTCAGAACCACATCTTAACACTTCCTTGATATATCTTGCTTTTTTGCGTTTCCCACTTCCCAATAAATGGTCCATCGCAAGAATATTCTGTATAATTTTTTGCACTGATTTAACATTGTGTAATTTGGAATAGTCATCATTAAAGGTTAACTTGATTTGCTTTAATAATGTTCTGATAGCATTTCTTTTCTGGGTTGTTTCTTGTTCACAGTTATTTGCTTTAATCAGTGCAGATTCCAATACATCACCAATAGTTATTTTCTGGTTAGGTGTTTTAATTTCAGTATCTGGATATGGCAGGTTAATTTGCTTTCGTGGTGCATATTCTTTACCTGCTAATAACAGTTTTACCCGTTCGCGTGCTTCAAAATAATCTCTGGTATGCAAAGATTTCCTAAAATACCGTCTTTTTCCGTCTATTCTTGGTAATTCTGCAATATAATAAAACACGTTATTTCTTAGCCAGATATTACCTAATGCATCACAGTTTGCATCACACTTTATCATGCTTTTACTCTTGTTTTTGTTGTTCAGTGCGTCAAAGGCTTGGAAAACTAACCTTTTTTGATGTGATGGCTAAAACTGAAATTGTCTGAAA
>JAZQRP010000091.1:0-3281 GCA_045629685.1 Candidatus Aphodosoma sp.
AAGACCCTCGTCTTGCCCGAACCCGCACCTGCCACTATCACCGATGCACCTTCATTATACTCAACCGCCGCCTTCTGCGACTCATTCAACAATTCATCAAGATTCATAATCAATTACTTTCTTCTCCGTAAATACTTTCTCAAATAACCTACAAAGATACACTTTTTTCTCCATATACACAACACCCCACCCCTCCCAAATCATTCCCAATTTACAACATACTATAAATATACTATAAATATAGGATAAACATACTATAAATATACTATAAAGGAATCCTCAAAAAATCCTCATTCTCTTTTGGCACACCGATTGTATAATATATAATAAAGGCTAAAATCCAACATCTAAAGCCTATAAAACAAACAAAACTATGCCATATTGTCACAACAACCATCAAAAAACGCCATCCAACCCTAAGACATTATGGCACACACAAAACAAATATCTATAATATTAACAAGCGAAGCCAAAATAATTGTGCATTGTACTTTGTGCATTGTGCATTCAAGAAACTCGCTACTATAAGTCTAAATATGTTTTTATCCGAAGAAATTAACGAAGTGCAAGCCGATATGATTCCGCTTATTGCCGAAGATGAAGAGTCGCCAATCGAATGCCAAGACAACGACATATTGCCGTTGCTCCCTTTGCGCAACATGATTTTGTTCCCTAAAGTGGTGATGCCTATCACTGTAGGTCGCAAAAAAAGTCTCCGATTGGTGCGTGAAGTTTATCAAAAAGAGGGCGAACTTTTTGTCGGCACTCAAATCAATGCCAAAATCGAAAATCCTACTTTGCAAGACATCTACCCTATGGGCACGGTGGCTCGCATCGTTCGCATACTCGAAATGCCCGACGGCACGACTACCGTCATCCTACAAGGCAAAAAACGCGCTACTGCTACCGAATTAGTTGGCGAAACTCCGTTCCATACCGTGAAAATCAACATCATGGACGAGGTTGAACCTGCCCAAGACGACCGCGTGTTCACTGCCCTCGTCGAGGCTCTCAAAGAGTTGGCTATCCGCATCATCAAGAATTCTAACTCTATTCCTGATGAAGCTACTTTTGCTATCCGCAATATCGAAAAGCCTGTAGCTCTCATCAATTTCATCTGCTCTAACTTCAGCATCTCGCTCAGCGACAAGGTCAAACTCCTCGAGCTTAACGACCTCACCGAGCGTGGCTATCTACTCCTTGATATTCTAACAAAAGAATCTCAACTCCTTGAAATCAAAGCTTCTATACAAAACAAAGCTCGTCTCGACATCGACCAACAACAACGTGAATATTACCTTCAACAACAAATGAAGACTATTCAAGAAGAGTTAGGTGGCGACACTGCAAGTCAAGACGTTCAAGCCCTCAAAGAGAAGGCTAAAACTAAAAAATGGAGCGACAAAGTACGAGAAACTTTCGAACGAGAAATACGTAAACTCGAACGCATGCACCCTAACTCTCCTGATTTCTCGGTGCAACTCACCTATGTCGAAACTATCGTAAATCTTCCTTGGAACGAGTTTACTAAAGATAATTTCGACCTCAAAAAAGCTCAAAAAGTACTCGATCGCGACCACTTTGGCATGGAGAAGGTAAAAGATCGTATCATTGAGCACCTCGCTGTACTCAAACTCAAAGGCGACCTCAAATCGCCTATCATCTGCCTCTATGGCCCTCCTGGTGTAGGTAAAACATCACTCGGCAAATCTATTGCCGAAACTCTTGGCCGTAAATATGTACGCGTATCGCTCGGTGGTCTTCACGACGAAGCCGAAATCCGTGGACACCGCCGCACTTATATCGGTGCTATGCCTGGTCGCATCATCCAAAACCTCAATAAATGTGGCTCGTCAAACCCAGTATTCGTGCTTGACGAAATCGACAAAGTCAATTCCGACTTCAAAGGCGACCCTGCATCTGCTCTCCTCGAAGTGCTTGATCCAGAACAAAACAATGCATTCCACGACAATTTCCTCGATATCGACTACGACTTGTCTAACGTACTATTCATTGCCACTGCCAACGACCTCAACTCTATCTCCAAACCTCTTCTCGACCGTATGGAGCTTATCGAGGTAAGCGGTTATATAACTGAGGAAAAAATCGAAATTGCTACTCGCCACCTCATACCAAAACAACTCGAAATCCACGGTATCAAAAAGAACCAACTTAAGTTCACAAAACCTGCTGTACGCGCCATTATCGACAACTACACTCGCGAAAGTGGTGTACGCTCACTCGATCGCACTATTGCTAAAATCATGCGCAAGGTGGCTAAAAATATCGCTATTGACCCTGAGTTCACTACCACAATCAAGCCTCAAGACCTTCAAGAATACCTTGGCGTGTCGCACATCGACCACGATATGTACGACATCAGCGAATATTGCGGTGTAGCAACCGGCTTGGCATGGACTCAAGTAGGTGGAGAAATTCTCTACATCGAGTCATCAATCAACACTCAAAAAGGTGGAAAACTTTCGCTCACAGGTAATCTCGGTGATGTAATGAAAGAATCTGCTCAATTAGCTTTAGAGTTTATAAAATCTCACAACAAGCAATTAGGCATCAGCGATGAAGACCTCGAAAACCACAGCGTGCATATTCACGTACCCGAAGGTGCTATTCCAAAAGATGGTCCATCTGCAGGTATCGCAATCCTCACTGCTTTGGTATCAAGCTTCACAGGACGTAAGGTTAAAAATCGCCTTGCCATGACTGGCGAAATCACCCTCCGTGGCAAACTCCTCCCTGTTGGTGGCATCAAAGAGAAGATTCTCGCGGCCAAACGCGCTGGTATCAAAGAGATTATCCTCTGCGTCGACAACCAAAAAGACGTGAACGAAATCCAACAAGAATATCTAGACGGACTCCAATTTCACTTCGTTCGCAATATGGCAGACGCCCTTGCAATCGCCATCGAGAAATAACAAACAACTCTATACAAACAAAAAAGACCAGCATCACAAAAATGTTGGTCTTTTTTATATCAATCATACAATCAATCCTATATAAATAGATATTTAAGCACAAATAAGACTGTAAGAATCATCATTGTAGGAGTAAGTTTTTTAAAGTTACCACAAAGAAGGTTAAATACAGCGTAGCAAATCATTCCTATCAAAATACCATCTGAGATAGAGTATGCTAATGGCATCATTATTATACAAATAAAGGCTGGTATTCCTTCTGAGAAATCACTAAAGTTGATATGTTTAATTGGTTCAAGCATCATCAAGCCTACAATTATAAGCACAGGTGCGGTAGCTGCAGCAGGA
>JAZQRP010000092.1:0-2200 GCA_045629685.1 Candidatus Aphodosoma sp.
TAGGTGTCAACTACCACCTTTTCTACTTTTGTAGTTTTTAATTTCTTTTCCATAATATATCAATATTAAATACGGTGCAAAGTTACGAGGATATTCTCATACGCACAATGTCATTTTTTCTTACAAATTAGACAAAAAGTCTTATTTCATTGCTCATATTAGATATTTTAACTAATTTTGTACGTCAAAAACTCTTTTCTATATGAAAAATATATCGTATCTAGATTGGCGCACATATTTCAATCCTCAAACCATCTACTCTGTCGGCGAAGATTTGATTCTGCTCGACAATCAATTGATGGAATCTCCGCGCTATCCGTTCAAAACCGACATGCTAACTACTACTATTTGCATCAAAGGCAGAGCTGAAGGTAGTGCTAACTTACAAAAAATCATTACTCAACCCAATTCGTTTAACGTGATTTTGCCTGGACAAATCATAACTCACGACCACCAAACTCCTGATTTTGAAGTTCGCCATATAATAATGTCGAGTAAATTTGTTGATACACTCGGCCTTGACAATCGTTTTTCTTTATTCAACTATCATAATAATATCATATCGATCATATTATCCGACTATGAACTCGAAGCCATTCTTACATTCTACGAAATGCTAAAATGGAACATCACACATAGAAACGATTATATATTAGAGACTGTGCGCCACATGACGTTGGCTTTTTTCTACGGATTTAGCCACACTTTTCAGCAAAATATCACCTCTAAACAGACAAACCGTGCACAATAACTATCTGACGATTTTCTCTCGCTCGTAAAACAACATTTCAAACAAGAGCACTCGCTCGAATTCTATGCAAACAAACTATGTGTCACGCCTAAACACCTGACAACCACTATCAAATCTACCACTGACTGCACTGCTAAAGAGTGGATTGATAAACATTTACTTCTCGAAGCAAAGGCTCTACTGAAATCGACAAACCTAACCATACAACAAATTGCTGACACTCTACATTTCACTTCGCAAGACGTATTCAGCAAATATTTCAAACACCACATAGGCACAACCCCAAAAGAATACAGAACAAGTTGAAAGTTGAAAGTGGAGATTTTTTATAAATATTTCAAAAAATTACTTGGCAATATGAATAATTATCATTAACTTTGCCGAGAAAATGTGTGCTATCGGCACAACGAGCTCAATAACGTTAATAACTAATCATTAATAACTAATAACTAGAAAAATTATGGCAAACTGTATTTGTGAACTTCAACCAACGGCATTATGGAAAAATTTCTATAATCTCTGTCAAGTTCCACACCCATCACACCACCTCGAGCAAATCACTAAATTGATTGTTGACTTTGGTAAAGGTCTTGGTCTTGAAACAATTGTAGATAAAGCTGGCAACGTGCTTATCCGCAAACCTGCTACTCCTGGTATGGAAAACGTTACACCTGTGATTCTTCAAGCTCACATGGATATGGTGCCACAAAAAAATAACGATAAAGTACATAACTTCGAAACTGACCCTATCGAAACTATCATTGATGGCGATTGGGTACGCGCTAATGGTACTACTCTTGGTGCTGACAACTGTATTGGTGTAGCTGCTGGTATGGCTATTCTCGAAAGCAAAGATATCCAACACGGTCCTATCGAACTCTTCATCACTGCTGACGAAGAAACTGGTATGTACGGTGCATTCGGTCTTGAACCAGGATTCCTTCAAGGTAAACTCTTGATGAACATGGACTCTGAAGACTTCGGCGAACTCTATGTAGGTTGCGCTGGTGGTATGGATGCTACTATGGAATGGAAATACCAAGGCGTAGCTCTCCCAGTTGGCGATATCGCGTTGAAAGTGAATATCACAGGATTGAAAGGCGGTCACTCAGGTTTGGAAATCAACCTTGGTCGTGCAAATGCTAACAAATTATTGTTCCGTTTCTTGAAAGAGGCTGTATCGCAATACGAAGCTCGTTTGGCTAAAGTAGAAGGTGGTAACATGCGCAACGCTATCCCTCGCGAAGCATACGCTATCATCACTGTACCTGCTGAAGCACGCGAAGATATCGAAAAACTTGTTGAAGAATACCGCGACTTGTTCAACGAAGAATATAAAGTTACAGAAAACCCTATCATCTTCACTTGCGAAGAGGTTGAGGCTCCTGAAATGCTCATCCCTGAAGAAATTCAAGACGACCTTATCAATGCTGTAACTGCTTGTCCTAA
>JAZQRP010000093.1:0-3084 GCA_045629685.1 Candidatus Aphodosoma sp.
ATCTTCTTCGGTCTTTCAGGTACAGGTAAAACTACTCTCTCAACTGACCCTAAACGTCAACTCATCGGCGACGACGAACACGGTTGGGACGACGAAGGTATCTTCAACTTCGAAGGTGGTTGCTATGCTAAAGTTATCAACCTCGACAAAGATAGCGAACCTGACATCTACAACGCTATCCGTCGCGATGCACTTCTCGAAAACGTTACTGTTGACGCTGAAGGCAAAATCGACTTCGCTGATAAGAGCGTAACAGAAAACACTCGCGTTTCTTACCCAATCCACCACATCAACAACATCCAACCAGGTTCTAAAGCTCCTGCAGCTAAGAAAGTTATCTTCCTTTCTGCTGACGCATTTGGTGTATTGCCTCCAGTATCTATCTTATCACCAGAACAAACTCAATACTACTTCCTTTCTGGTTTCACTGCTAAATTGGCTGGTACTGAACGCGGTATCACTGAACCAACTCCTACTTTCTCAGCTTGTTTCGGTGCAGCATTCCTTTCACTCCACCCAACTAAATACGGTGAAGAACTCGTTAAGAAAATGCAAGCTTCAGGTGCAACAGCATATCTCGTAAACACAGGTTGGAACGGTACAGGCAAACGTATCTCAATCAAAGATACACGTGGTATCATCGACGCAATCCTCGACGGCTCAATCGACAAAGCTCCAACAAAAACTATCCCAATGTTCGACTTCGTTGTTCCAACAGAATTGCCTAACGTAGATCCAAAAATCCTTGACCCTCGCGACACTTATGCTTGCGCTTGCCAATGGGAAGAAAAAGCTAAAGACCTCGCTGGCCGTTTCATCAAAAACTTCGAGAAATTCACTGGCAACGAAGCTGGTAAAGCTCTCGTAGCTGCTGGTCCAAAATTGTAATTAACAATTTCAAAAGCATAAAACAAAAAATCTCTTGTTTTTCAACAAACAAGAGATTTTTTTTATTATTTTTCTTTGTTTAATCAATTATATTTTAGTAACTTTGCATGTTAAAAAACAAGTTACTAACTTAACAATAAAAAATATGAAAAAATTTACTTTTCTATTTACACTTCTCTTCTTTGCAATCTCTACTTTTGCTGCAGATTACTATGTAGCCGGAACTTCATCACTCTGTGGTAGCAACTGGAGCAACAACGATGCTGCCAACAAAATGGAACTCGTGAATGGCATTTATACAAAAGTCTATAGCAACGTCCCTGCTGGCTCACACGAATTCAAAATTACAAACGGAACTTGGGACAACTCTAAAGGTGCAGGCAATGTAGATGCCTCAACAAGTACTCCTGGCTATACTGGCAACGACAATATCTCTTTCGTGCTAATTGCATCAACTACAATCACTATCTCTTACAACGAGTCAACTGACAAAATCACCCTCAAAGCCGAAGGCATTGACCGTTTTGGCGCATTTACCATATCATCGTACACCCTTTGTGGCAACTTCCCTTGCTTCGGTGGCGACTGGGCTCCAGCCAATTCCGATAACGACATGACCAGAGGCGACAATGGCACATGGACTAAAACATACGAAAATGTAAACCTCGAAGCTCAAACCTACGAATACAAAGTTGCGGCAAACCACAATTGGGGTCAAGGCGAATTCCCTACTCAAGGCAACAGCCAATACGAAATCAAAGAAGCTGGCTCATACAACCTCTCTTTCTCTTACGATCCTTCTAAACCCGACCTCTCTTGTACTGCCACTAAAGTTGGTGAAGGCACAAACCCATCAACTACAATACCTAATGGCACTGCTCTTTATCTCGTTCCTGGCGAATGGGCGTCTGACAATGCTCGTTTTGCTGCTTACTTCTTCGGTGGCGATGGCGAACTTTGGTTGAATATGATTGACTCCAATAACGACGGAATCTACGAAGTAGTATGCCAAGGAACTCGCGAAAAAGTCATCTTCGTTCGCATGAATCCTGCTTCTTCTGACAATATTTGGGATAATAAATGGAATCAAACCAACGACCTTACATACGATGGCTTCAACAACAAATATACTATCACGGGTTGGGGCGAAGGAGAAGGTGCCAACTCTACTGGTACTTGGAGCGTATATGATGGCGAACAAGGCGACAACCCTGGTGGTAACGACAACCCTGGCAATGACGACCCTGAAAAACCTCAACCTGAAGCTTCTATCTACACTCTTTGTGGCGACCCTATAATATTCGGAACAGAATGGGACGAAACAGATACAAACAACGACATGACTAAAGGTAGCGATGGCATTTGGATTAAAGAATACACAGACATAACACTTACTAAAGGCTCATACGAATACAAAGTCGTAGTAGGTCACAATTGGGACACTGCAGGAAAATACCCTTCAGATGATTCAAACATGACCCTCTATATCTCAAAAGATGGAATCTATGACCTCAAATTTACTTTCGACCCTACTATCCCTGAACTAAAAGCAACTGCCGAAAGCAAAGTAAACGTAGAAAACATAACAATCAACAACATCTATACTATCAATGGATTTGTTCATGCCGACACCGACATCACAATCCATACCATAACTGGTCAAGATGTAACATCTCAAAACGGCAATCTCGAAAACGGTATCTACATCATCAAAACTCAAAACAAAACTTCTAAATTAATTATCAATAACTAATCTCTTAAATGTTTTTTAGTATGAAAAAAATTACACTTTTCTTTGCTGCTTTATTTGTTGCAATGAGCGCATTTGCAGACTATTATGTAGCAGGCTCATCTTCACTTTGTGGAAGCAATTGGAGCAACAACGACGCTAACAACAAAATGACCCTCACTGATGGTGTTTATGTTAAATCGTATGCTAATGTTCCTGCAGGTTCTCACGAATTCAAAATCACTAACGGCACTTGGGATAACGCAAAAGGCGTATGGTGTGTAGATGCAGCAACAAGTACTCCTGGCTATACTGGTTCTGATAATGTCTCATTTACATTATTAAATGCTACAAACATTACTATTTCTTACAACGAAAGCACCGACAAAATCACACTCAAAGCTGAAGGTTTAGACCGATTTGGCACATTCACAATCAACTCATATACACTCTGTGGCGATTTTCCA
>JAZQRP010000094.1:0-22013 GCA_045629685.1 Candidatus Aphodosoma sp.
ACAGCCGAGCAACCTGGGTCGAAACCGCAACCGAGGATAGCGCAGAGACCAGCTTCTTTGAAACGGTCGTGGTAAGCCCATTGCCAAGAGTATTCGAAGTGAGCTTCGTCTTTAGGCTCGTAGTTTGCAGTGTCAAGATAGTTGCAACCAGCTTGGAGACAAGCCTCCATGATAGTCAAATCTTGATAAGGGAGAGCAACGTTGATAACGATTTTAGGTCCGAAGCTTTTGAATAAAGCCACGAGGTCTTCTACGTTGTCAGCATCAACTTGAGCTGTTTGAATTTTAACGTTGTAGCGTTTGAGGATGTCTTCGGCAATGCGATCGCATTTGCTTTTAGTGCGGCTTGCCAACATGATTTCAGTGAACACGTCAGTGTTTTGAGCAACTTTGTGAGCAACTACGGTGCCAACGCCACCTGCTCCGATAATCAATACTTTTGACATAATTGTATAGTGTTTAGTGATTAGTGTTTAGTGATTATAACTTGGAGGATACTTGTAGGTATCTTGCGATAATAGCGACAAGTTATAGCATTATTTAAAGTGCAAAGTTATAAAAAAAAAATTACATAACAATGTATTGTGGTGTGAAAATATTTTTATAACTTTGCGCCGATTTGACTTTTAATGTTATTTTATATCATAAAGAGTTGATAATTAGTGTAAAATTGTATTTGTAATAGTTGTTATGCGACGATTATTGCTGGTTTTATGTCTTGTTATTGCTGTAAATAATGTTTTTGCAGTAAGGTTTTGTACGCAAATTTATGATAAAAATATTCGTACTTTGCAAGTTTTGCCTAATGGAGAGTCGTTAGTTTTGCCTATTGTTGAGTTGGGCTCGGCAGATGAGATTGTTGTTTCGTTTGATGAGTTAAGTTATGAAGCATCGAATTTTTATTATAAAATAGTGCATTGTGATGCTTACTGGGAAGAATCGGACTTGGCGTCAATGGAGTATTTAGATGGATTTGATGGAGGGATAATTGACATTTATGATTATTCGGTAAATACTACTGTAAATTATATTCATTACACATTGCAATTGCCGAATGATGATGTGCAGTTGAAATTGTCGGGCAATTATGCGGTAGTGATAGCGCGAGATGGTGATTTTGAGAATGGTGTAGTGGCAACAGCATGTTTTTCGTTAGTAGAGCCGATGGTGGATATAAATGTAGAGGTGAATGGTAGGACTATGAAGGAGTTGAATGGACGTTATCAAGCTGTGGCATTGGATGTTATGGTTGAGGGGGTTGAGTCGCAAGATAAAATGCAAGATTTTATAGTTGTGGTGCGTCAAAACAATAGATTGGATAATGAGGCATATTTGACACGTCCCACATACGTAAATGGGGGTAGATTACGATATGAAAACAGAGAAGAATTGATATTTGAGGGTGGAAATCAATATAGAAGCATAGATTTTTCGAGTAGATATACATACGGTAGTGGGATTGATCATATAGAGTTTGATAGAGATATGTATCATGTAGTGTTAGAGGCAGATGCATCGCGAGCGAATAATAAAGAGGCTTATGCGATGGATGCACATGGAGGGTATGTGATTAATTTGCAGAAGAATAATTATCCTGATACTGAGGCAGATTATATGTGGGTGCATTTTTATTATCCTGCAGAAGTGCCTTATTTGGAGGGTAGGATGTATATATTAGGTGATTTGACGCATAATTTGTCGGGGGAGGATAGTGAGATGGTGTATGATGCATCGGAGAGGTGTTATGTGCGTTCGCTGTTATTGAAGCAGGGAGGATATAATTATGTATATGCTTTGAAGGCTAAGAATAGAGATGAATTGAGTGTGATGCAGACGGAGGGTAGTTTTTGGGAGAGTAGGAATAAATATGATGTGATGGTCTATTATCGTCCGTTTGGTGCGAGGTATGATAGACTTGTGGGAATGAGGAGTGTGGAGTATTAATAATTTTATAATTTATAATTTTATGGATTGAAGGTTGTGATTGTTTTAATACCTTTGGTTCAGCTTTTAAATTCAATTTATTTATGTTTGATTGGTACAAATCTATTGATTTTATTACGGTAATTGATTTTATCGGTACGTTTGCGTTTGCAATTTCAGGTATTCGTTTGGCGAGTGCTAAGAAGTTTGATTGGTTTGGAGCAATTGTTGTTGGTATGGTAACTGCTGTTGGTGGTGGTACGTTACGTGACGTGATGCTTGGAACAACTCCGTTTTGGATGGGAAATGGTTTTTACTTGATTGTAACTATATTCTCATTGTTTTTTGTGTTGATATTTAGTAAATATCTTGTGCATTTGAATAATACTATTTTTATATTTGACGCCATTGGTTTGGGTTTGTTCACTGTAGTTGGTGTTGAGAAATCGTTGGCTTTTGGTCAGCCAATGTGGGTGGCAATTATTATGGGTTCGCTCACAGGTGCAGCTGGTGGTATGTTGCGTGATACGTTGATCAATGAGGTACCACTTGTGTTCCGTTCCGAATTGTATGCTATTGCGTGTGTGTTAGGTGGTTGTATATATTGGGTTTGTTTGCGTATGGGATTAGCACCTGTAACTACTCAGATAATTACAGCAGTGTCGGTAATTGTGATACGTATTATTGCTGCTCGTTATCACATTGCATTGCCAACACTTCGTGGTGATCATACAGATGGGGCAGATATGGATATGCATAATAATACTGAGAAGTAAAATTTTAGTGTTTGATAGAGCAATATATAATGTAAAAAAGAGACTGACATATATTTAGTCAGTCTCTTTTTTTATAAATTTATATAAAATAATACTAATGTTAGCACTAATTTTGTGATATCTATTATAGTTGTTTGATGTAAGCACGACGGCGTTTGTGTTGTTTGGTTTCGAAGTAGGCAAAGTTTGCTTGATTCTTTGAGTTCTCTTCGAGAATGGCTGTCGTTTCGGTGTATTTGATGCCATACTTTTGGAAATATGGTATTTGGTCGTAGAAGAATAGGGCATTAACTCCTTTGTTTTGATAATCAGGGCGCACAGCAATGAGTAAGAGATTGAATGTCTCCATCTGTTTTGCTTTGAGTGCTTTGAGAAGTTTTATCCAGCCGAATGGGAATAGTTTACCACGTGTCTCTTGCAATGCTTTTGAGATGTCGGGCATACCGATACCTACGCCTACGATTTCGTCGTGCTCGTTGATTGCAATGGTGATGAAATCGAAGTTAATCATTGGGAAATACATTTCGGCATAGTACTCTTTCTGACGCTGTGTGAGCGGTTGAAAGTTGTAGAGTGGTTGGTATGCAGCATCGATTACGTCGAAATAAGAGTAACCATATTTCTCTTTCAACTCTTTGACTGTACGCACTTTGTCGATGCGTATTTTGTATTTCTCCATTACGATTTTGGCTATACGCTCCATCTTTTCTGGTATTTGGTGAGGTGTAGATACGAGAAATTCTATCCAGTCGGCTTCTTTTACTAACCCATAGCGGTCGAAGTGGTCGACGTAGTAAGGGTAGTTGTAGAGGCTTATCATTGGTGATATGTAGTCGTAGCCTTCAAGCAAAAGTCCTTGGTGGTCGAAGTCGGTGAAACCTACAGGACCATTCATGGTTGTCATACCATTTTTACGACCCCAATCAGCAGCTGCATCGAGTAGGGCTTTTGATACTTCGTAGTCATCGATAAAATCGAACCATCCGAAGCGCACTTTTTTACATCCCCAATGTTCGTTAGCCAAGTCGTTGATAATAGCTGTGATACGACCAACTATTTTGCCATCTTTATATGCCAAAAAGTTGGCAAATTTTGAGTGTTCGAGCGCAGGATTTTTCTTTGTATCGAAGGTATTCAACTCGTCAAACTCAAGGCAAGGAGTGTAGTATGGGTTGTCGTTGTATAATTCGTTGGCAAAGCGGATGAACTGTTTTAGTTCTTTGCGCGAACTTACTTCTTTAATTGTTACCATAATATTTAAGTTGAAATTTGAAACTTGAAATTTGAAAAAGAAGCTAGTAAAATTGAATTCAACTTTCAACTTTCAAATTAATATATTTACTTTTTGAGGTCGGCGATAGTTTGTATCATATCGTCGGCAGAGAATACAGCGTTACCTGCCACGAGGCAATCAGCACCAGCTTCATAGAGAGCAGCAGCATTTTTAAGGTTTACGCCACCATCCACTTGAATGAGTGTGTTGCATCCTTTGCGGTCAATCATAGCACGGAGGCGATGGATTTTGTCGTATGTGTTTTCGATGAATTTTTGTCCACCAAAACCAGGGTTTACACTCATAAGCAATACCATATCTACATCAGCAACGATGTCTTCGAGGAGTTCGACTGGAGTGTGAGGATTGAGAGTTACACCTGCTTTCATACCGGCATCGTGGATGCGTTGGATAGTGCGGTGTAGGTGAGTGCACGCTTCGTAGTGCACATTCATCATTATAGCACCAGTCTCTTTCACTTCATTGATGAATTTGTCTGGTTCAACAATCATCAAGTGCACATCTAAAGGTTTAGTGCATAGTTGTTTTACATATTTCAATACAGGAAAACCAAACGAAATATTAGGTACGAACACACCGTCCATAATGTCGATATGCAACCAATCTGCGTCGCTTTTATTGATAAGTTCGATATCACGTTCGAGGTTGCCAAAATTGGCAGAGAGGAGAGAAGGAGATAATAGTTTCATTTTTTTTAATTAAAAATTAACAATTAGAAATGAATAATTGTAATTATTCATTAATTAGATTGCAAAGTTACGATTTTTTTATGAATTAATCAATAAATATTTTAATAAAAGTAAGGAGATAAATTTAAAAATAAAACTTTCTAATTTTAGTTTTTATGAGATATCTTGTATTTATGGTGTAATGTTATAAATTTGTAAAAAAATATAGAATTTAATTGCAAACCGCATAAAAATTTGTATCTTTGCAAATTGTAAATATGGTTGCATATTTATTAAGTTGAAATGAATGAAGAGGGATATTTTTTTGTAATGGAAAAAGGTATAATAAAAGTAATAGCTTGATTATGTATAGATTTGAGAATTGTGCTAATTCAGTAGAGAGTTGTGTGGAGGCACAGAGAGCAAGAGTAGATAGAGTTGAATTGTGTGCAGGGATACCAGAAGGGGGTACTACACCTTCGTATGGCGATATTGTTATGGCTCGTAGAGTGCTTGATACTACAAAATTGCATGTTATTATTCGTCCACGCGGTGGTGATTTTCTTTATTCAGATTTAGAAAAAGAGATTATGCTGGAGGATGTGCGGATGGCTCGTAAATTGGGGGTGGATGGTGTAGTGTTTGGGGCATTGACTGCATTGGGTGATGTAGATGTGGAGTTTATGCAGCAATTGATGGTTGAGGCAGATGGGCTTTCTGTTACATTTCATCGGGCTTTTGATGTTTGTCGTGACCCTTTTGAAGCTCTTGAGCAGATAATAGAATTGGGGTGTGATAGAATACTTACTTCTGGGCAAATGCCTAAAGCGGAGGAGGGTGTTGAACTTTTGAGACAATTAGTAGTTAGGGCGGGTGATAGGATTATTATTATGCCTGGATGTGGTGTGAATGCTAATAATATAGTAAAAATAGCAAGAGGAACAGGAGCTCGTGAGTTTCATTTTTCAGGACGTTCAAAACGAGATAGTGGCATGAAGTTTCGTAAATCTAGAGTTTCGATGGGAGGTGCTGTGATTATTGATGAGTATAGTTGTGATGTGACGGATGAGAATATTGTGAGAGAAACAATTGATAGATTACAGATAGCAGATAACAGATAAATATATTGTAATATATAATAACCGGAAAATTTGGTGGATGCCAGATTTTCCGGTTATTATTTTATGAGAATAAGTTATTCTTTTTAATTTTCAAGTTGATGTATTGTTTTGATGAGTTGTTCGCCAAGTCCGATGGTGTAGCCTTGTGAGCAGAATACTACGCGATTGAATGTATCACCGATTATGAATATTGGGAGAGAGGTATTGGTGAGTTTCATTTCGCGAATGATTTGCTCTTGTATTGATCCGCTAGCATCTATGCCGAGATTGAGATTGGTGAGTTGTGAGTTGAGGGTAGAGATTAGGTCGCTTGAGAAAGTTTTTGGTGCTAAATCCGCATTCGGAGAGAGGAGAATCATAGGACGACCCCAAGCGTTGAAGTCGTTGGCAACAGTGGTAATATCGCGGAGGGCATGGTTGGTTGGTTCGTCGCCATAACCAATGATACCAATGACGTAGTAGCCACGACCTGTGGTTGAAAGAATTGAGAGCTGAGAATTATCTTGTGTTTCGTATTTGGTATAGAGCGATTCGGAGTTAAAAGAGCCGATGACTTGCACTTGGTCGGTACTTTGGCGCATGACGAGTTCGGTAGCGGTGGTTTGGTTTTCTTTGATTGAGAAGAAGTTCATTTCTGCTAATACGCCACCATTCGCAAGGCGTGAACCTGACACCATGAGGTAGTTGCCGCAGTCGAGAGAAGTGCCATTTTTGAGTAAATTGCTCCATGCGGCACCTTGTTCCATACCACTTTCGCCTTCGTCGTAGTTGAGAAGTTGGAGACGACCTTCATCAGTGATTTTTGAGATAGTGAAGTGGTAGTAGTATTTAGGGTCCGACTGTGTTTTGGTTGGTTGGAATGTAGCTACAAGTTTGCCTTGTGGTGTTGTGATTTGATTTTCTGATTCAAAGTTAATATCAGTAGTAATAGTTTGGAATTTAGTTGAGCTATTATCAACTAATTGTACTTTGCCTGTGATTTCATCAATGCGGGCTGGAATGTCGAGTGATCGAGCGAGGGCAACGAAGAATATGTCGCGGCTGCGAGTATCGGCAGTGCGAGCATGCCATACACCCATAGGTTGGATTGGGGCACCACCGAGATTGCATTGAGGGTCGATTTTGATATTTTTGCGTACCCAATCAACGAGTAGCATAGGGTCGTTGAGGTACTTTTCACGGTCTTCTTGGCTGATTTGGTTACGGAAGAAAGAGCGGTAAGGTGTTAACATTTCGTTGGCTACGCGAGGGTTGCGGATGTAGCGTGAAATGACAGTATATGAAGCGGCTTGGCGATCAGCAATGCTGTCAAAATCTTCGAAATGGTCGTTTATGATTTCGGTTGTGATGTCGCGAAGGTCTTTGGCTGATAAATCATAGAGGAATTGGATTTTATCTGATAATTCACCACATCCTTTACGTTCAAGGAATTCGAGTATTGTGGCATGGTTGCCACGTGATGCTATGAGGATACGGATAATATCGTTAGTTTCAGGGTCGTTTTCGGTAAATTGTATAGATTCGATATATGCGCGAGCTTTCTCCTCGTTGTACATAGTAGCGATGTAGGCGTTGCGGATAGAGTCTTCGTAGGCAAAGCGGCGGTTGTTTTCGGCGCGTTGTTCTTCGGTTACTTCAGGGAGATTAGCCCATTCGCGTGGCGGAATGATGTCGAGTTGTTCGGTGTAGGTTTCGCCAGGAGTGCGATTGAGAATAATGTTGATTGTGGAGTCTTTGCCGAAAGAGAGTTTGCTGTAACCGAATTTGCCGTTGTGGGTTGCCCAAACTAGCATGTCGCCATTGCCTGCAGTGAGGAAAGTGTGTCCGTTAGCGTCGGTTGTTTTGCGTGCTACGGTGTAGAATTCGGCATAATTGTAGAGTTTGAATTCCACGTTGGCGCCTTCGATAGGGTTGTTATTTTCGTCGGTGATTATGACTTCGGCACGTGAGCAAGGTGCGTAGTTGTCGATTACGTTGATTTCGGTGAAGAGCGGAGTGCGTTGCATAACCTCCTCAGGACCATCGTATTTGCCAAACACTTTGGTGTGCATGAGCATTCCGCGTGAAGCGGGTGCGTTGAACCATCCGAGGTTGAGTACAGGTTCGGGTTCGCAAGCACCGAGGAAGTACCATTCGCCATCGACCCAAGCTTCGACCCAAGCGTGATTGTCGTCGGTATGCGCCCAACGAGGAGTGTAAACTTGTCGTGCAGGGATGCCTACAGAACGAAGTGCAGCAACGAGGAAGGTAGATTCTTCGCCACAACGAGCGTATGCGGTTTTGATAGAAGCAAGAGGTGATGAGGTGCGAGCATCAGATGGGGTGTAGGTGACGTATTCGTGGCACCAGTGGTTGACTTCGAGTACAGCATCGTAGAGTGAAAGATGCTCGATGCGAGGTTTAAGTTCGTTGTAGAATACCCAGCGAGAAGAGTCAAGGTTTTCGTTATTGACGCGGACTGGGAGCACGAAGTGGCGAAATTCGCGGTCGGGGATATTTTTGCCCCAAGGCATTTCTTGACGTGCTTTTAGAGACGTTTGTACGTTTTTCAAGAAGAAATCGCCGTCGTAGCATGCTATATCGCCGAGAGGCATATAGGCGTAGAGGAAAGTGAGTGCATCGCACTCGTCGTTGGTAAGATGTTGATTGAAAACTGAGTAAAGGTTTTCGTTGTTGAGAGTGGCACGACGAGTAGAGAAGTCGTTGAGGACCTCGTCTGATAGTTGCGAGTTGCCACAAGAGGCAAATGCCATAGCGATGATGAGGGCTGTGGCGAGATGGATAATAGATTTCATGATAAGTTTATTTGTGTTTATATATTTGTCGCAAAGGTATGAAAAAATAATGATATGAGCAATAGTGATTTGTAGGTATTTTTATTCTCTGAATGTTGCTTTATAGTATGTTTATAGTATATTTATAGTATATTTATTATATATTTATAGTATGTTATAGGTAGGGAAAAGGGAATAGGGAAGGGGGGATGAAAGAAGTTTTGTTATCCGCAAGTGGCTCGCTTTGTTCGACCATGCTAAGGTTACTACTAAAGTGTGACTTCTTCGAGGTCTTTTTTCTTTGTGGTTGAGTGGACACGGCATGCCGTGTCCCTACTTTGTGTCTCTTTGGAGGTTTATGGATATGGTATGCTGTGTATGTACTTTATTGGATAGTAACTATAGGGGCTATAGTAACTATAGATTTTTTTTGTGTGGAGTGATTTTTAAATAGTGCTTGTTTATATGGATAAAAATTGTTATATTTGCAGTTTAATATATTGAGGTTTATAGAAAATATTAAAGTTATGATATACAGAAAATTAAATTTGATTTTATTAGGTGTGATGATGGCTGTAGTAGCGGTTGTAGCGCAATCGGGGCAATCGAACGTTACGACTTTGGCAGATGCTATGGCTACGCCAGAGGTGGAAAATGTTGCGTTTTCGTTTGCGCAGTTTACGGATGTGCATATTTCGCAGTTGAATGAAAATAATACGGAGGATTTGCGTCGTGCTGTGGAAGATGTGAATGGGCAAGATAAGATTGCGTTTGTGTTGGTGTCGGGTGATATTGCAGAGACTGGTGATTATAAGTCGCTTATGGTGGCAAAGAGAGAGTTGGATAAGTTGAATTGTCCGTATTATATTGTGCCAGGTAATCATGATACGAAGTGGAGTGAGTCGGGTGCTACGGATTTTAAACGTATTTTTGGAGATAATCGTTTTCGTTTACAATTTAACGGTTTTTTGTTTTTGGGTATAAATACAGGTCCGATTATTAAAATGGGTGATGGACATGTGTCGCCACAAGATGTAGTATGGGTGGAGCGTCAGTTGAAGAATGTGGGTAAAAGAATACCGGTATTTATTGTAACACATTATCCGTTGAAAGCGGGAGATGTGGATAATTGGTGGAAGTTGACAGATGTAGTGCGTAAATATAATACGCAGGCATTTTTAGGTGGACATTATCATACTAATCAGCTATTTAACTATGATGGAATAACTGGAGTGTTGACTCGTTCTACTTTGCGAGGAAAAGAAGAGGTGGGTGGTTATACGGTTTATGATATGACCGAAGATAGTCTTTTGGTTAGTGAAAAGATAATAGGTCAGCCACAAGAGCGTTGGTCAGCTTTGGCGATTGAGAAGAAGATGTATGTAGAAGGAGATCAAAAGGAGTTCCCTCGTGCTGATTATGCAGTGAATGGGCAATATAAGAACGTGAAAGATGTGTGGGTGAGAGAGATTGGGTATGGTATATATGGAACGCCTGCAGTAGATGCGGAGAATATCTATTTTGGTGATGATAAAGGTGTATTTCATTGTTATTCATTGGATAAAGGAAAAGAGGTGTGGGCATATCAGACAGCTGAACGTATAGCTTCGACTCCGATGATTGCTGGTGATAAGATAGTGTTTGGTTCGTGTGATAGAAATGTTTATTGTCTTGATATTAAGACAGGTAAATTGGTTTGGCGTCATCGCGCAGGCAATGCAGTGATGGGTTCACCTATGATAAAAGATGGGGTGGTGTATATTGGTGCGAGTGATGGTAAGTTTAGAGCTTTGCGATTGGAGGATGGAGAGTTGGTATGGGAGTTTGATGAGGTGAAGAATTATCAAGAGTCGCGTCCGGTGATAGCAGATGGAAAGGTGATATTTGGTGCGTGGGATAGTTATTTGTATGCGTTGAATATTTCAGATGGTTCGTTGGCATGGAAATGGAATAATGGTGGTACTCGTCCTCATTTTTCACCAGCAGCAGTATGGCCTGTAGTGGCTGAGGGTAAAGTGTTTATTACAGCACCAGACCGTTATATGACAGCAGTGAGTGTGGCAGATGGTTCGACAGTTTGGCGTACGAAAGAGCATAAGGTTAGAGAAACAATTGGTTTGTCGGAGGACAATAAAATCGTTTTTTCTCGTTGTATGAATGATAGTGTGTTGGCTGTGGCGGCAGATGATTGCCGATTGTTGTGGAAAGTGGATGCTAAATTTGGTTATGACCATAATCCGTCAATGTTGATAGAACGCAATGGTGAGATTGTTTTTGCTACTAAGAATGGAGAAATAAATTGTTTGCGTTCGTCGGACGGTGAATTGTTGTGGAAACATAAAATTGGTAATTCTATTATTAATACTATGGTGCCAGTGAGCGAAAAGGATTGGGTGTTGACTACGACAGATGGTGTGGTGGCGAGAATAAGTGTTAGGTAGATTACAGATAACAGATTACAGATAACAGATTATAGATAACGGATAGTGGATTGTTATAATGGATTTTAATAATTAACTAAGTGAGTAGGTAAAATGAAGAAAGAGATATATTACATATTGTTGTGTGTGATTTTGTTGCTTACGGGATGTAGTACTGCTGCGCGATTGAAAAAGGCAGACCGTAAGTATGAAAATGGGGAGTATTTTGCTGCAAGTGAGATATATCGCAAGAATAGTGGTAAAATTTCGACAAGTAAACAGCGCAAATTGAAAGCTGCGGTTAATTTTAAACTTGCAGAATGCTATTATAATACGAATAATCACGTAAAAGCAGTGCGTTCTTATACCTCGGCAATTCGTTATAGGTATCCTGATTCTATTGCCTATTTGCATTTGGCTAAGAGTCAGTTGGCTACAGGTAAGTTGAAAGATGCACGAAAGAATTTTGAGATTTATCTTGAGTCTTATCCTGATTCGTATGAAGCGCAACAAGGTATTTTGTCGGTAGATAGTGCGAAAGTTTTGGCTGAGAAGTTTACACGTTATCAAGTCTCTTTGGCAAAAGAGTTTAATTCACGTAAAAATTCTGATTTTTCTCCTGTATTTATGGGGGCGGATGCAGAGTCGATAGTATTTACGTCGAATAGAACTAAGTCGAAAAATAAGAAGATTAATAATCCAATTACGGGTGTTCCGAATAATGATATTTATACTGCGCGTAAGAATAATTCGGGAGAGTGGGAAGACGTTGAGCCAGTAGAAGGAGCTGTTAATACGGATGATGATGAGGGAGTTGTGTCGTTTTCGGCAGATGGTAAGACAATGTATTTCACTCGTTGTTTGGCAAATATGCCAGCAGGGCAGATTTATCAATCGAGTCGTTCGGGCGGAGAATGGACTGAGCCTACATTGATTCAGTTATATGCTGATACAACTATTACGGTTGGACATCCTGCAATTTCGCCTGATGGAAGTAAAATGTATTTTGTTAGTGATGCCGATGGCGGACAAGGAGGTAAAGATATTTGGGTAGCTGTGAATGAGGGAGGACAATGGACTGTATTAGAAAATCTTGGTTCAGTTATCAATACCTCTGGAAATGAGATGTTTCCTTGTGTGCGCCAAGATGGTGCGTTGTTCTTTTCGTCAGATGGACATGAAGGTTTTGGTGGATTAGATATATATATGGCAGTGCAAGATTCGGCAGGAGCTTGGGTGGTAGAAAATATGTACACACCAATAAATTCGGTAGGTGATGACTTTGGTATTACGTTTAATGCCGATAATAGTATGGGTTATTTTTCGTCAAGTCGAGGACAACGTAAACCAATTGATAAAATATATCGCTTTGACTTGCCTGCATTGGTGTATGCTATCGAAGGTAGAGTATTTGACGATAAAGGAGATGCGCTTGGTGAGACGACAATTCGTCTTGTAGGTGACAATGGCGACAATGTGAAGATGCGTACAAAGAAAGATGGAACGTATCGCATCAATTTGGCGTTGAATACTAAATATGTGATGTTGGCATCGCATCGAGGTTATCTTAATTCATCGCATCAATTTAATACCAACGATTTGATTGATAGTAAATTGTTTGAAAACGATTTTACATTAACTTCGTTGTCACGTCCTGTGAAGATGGATAATATTTTCTACGAGTTTGGTAAATGGACATTGACTGCTGATTCGGAGGCTGGGTTACAAGGTTTGATTAAGATTTTGACTGATAATCCTAATATAGCTATTGAGCTTTCGGCGCATACCGATATGGTGGGTAATGATGCTAATAACCAAGAATTATCACAGAAACGTGCGCAATCTGTTGTAGATTATTTGATTAAAGCCGGTATTGATAAAGGTCGTTTGACTCCAAAAGGTTATGGTGAGACAAAACCAGTGGTGGTAAGTGAAGAGTTGGCAGAGCAGTATAAGTCATTCTTGAAAAAAGGTGATGTTTTGAATTCAGAATTTATTGAAACACTTACTGCCGAGCAACAAGAGATTTGTAATCAAATAAATCGTCGTACAGAGTTTAAAGTGACAAAAACAACGTATAATCTTTATTAATTTGAAAGTTTTTATATTTTAATTTTCACATTTTAACTTATATGAAACAATATTTAGAACTTTTGCAAAGAGTACAGGCTGAGGGTGTATTTAAAGGCGACCGCACAGGCACTGGTACAACAAGTGTGTTTGGACATCAGATGCGTTTTGATATGGCCGATGGTTTCCCTTTATTGACAACTAAAAAATTGCATACAAAGTCGATAATACACGAATTGTTGTGGTTTTTGAAAGGAGATACTAACGTAAAATACCTTCAAGATAATGGTGTGCGTATTTGGAATGAGTGGGCAGATGAGAATGGTGATTTAGGGCATATTTATGGTTATCAATGGCGTTCATGGCCAGATTATAAAGGTGGGAGTATTGATCAGATAAGCGAAGTTATCGACCAAATTAAAAACAACCCCAATTCGCGCCGTTTGATAGTTAGTGCATGGAATGTGGCAGATATTGATAATATGAATTTGCCTCCATGTCATGCATTCTTTCAGTTCTATGTGGCAGATGGAAAATTGTCGTTGCAGTTGTATCAACGCAGTGCCGATATTTTTCTTGGTGTGCCATTTAATATTGCATCGTATGCTTTGTTGTTGCACATGGTAGCGCAAGTTACGGGGTTAGAGCCAGGTACATTTGTACATACACTTGGTGATGCGCATATCTATTCAAATCATAAAGAACAGATAGAGTTGCAGCTTACACGCGAGCCACGCAAATTGCCACGTTTGAAAATAAATCCAAATGTAAAAAACATTTTTGATTTTAAGTTTGAAGACTTTGAAATAGTAGATTATGACCCACATCCACATATTGCAGGAGTTGTAGCGGTGTAATTATATATGTTTTTGTTGTTTTATACACTATTAAATAAAACATTTTTTTGTTTGAAATGCTTGAAAATTTGTGTGTATCAGAAAAATGTAGTAAATTTGCACTTTCAAAAAGTTGCTCTATAACATAGTTATAAAACATAATTATAAAACATATTTTTGATGGCAAAGAATCAAGTAAAGGGATTGAAACATATCGACGAGATGTCGGATATATGGATGGCATTGACACATGAGGAACGTATGTATCTTCGTGAAAATACTAAATATCAGGAATTTAAGAAGAATGAGATGATTTATTGTGAGGGAGAGGTGCCTGAGTTTATGTATTGTGTTATATCTGGTAAGATTAAGATATTTAAGAATGGAATAGGTGGGCGTCAGCAGATATTGCGTTTTATTCGAGAGGGTGAAAATTTTGCTTTTCGTGCATATTTTGCAGAAGGAAAATATGTTACTTCGGCTACTGCACTTGAGAGTGTGAAGGCGTATGCAGTGCCATTAGTTGTAATTCGTCAGATATTGGAGTCAAATAATCGTCTTGCGATGCTGTTTATTAAACATTTGTCGTCAGATTTGGGTGATATAGATTCGCGTATAGTGAGTCTCACACAGAAACATATACGCGGACGTTTAGCAGAGGCGTTAGTGATTTTGTTAGATACATACGGAGTAGAGGATGATACTAAATATTTGAAAGGAGCCTTATCGAGAGAAGACCTTGCTGGATTTGCTAATATGACAGCTTCGAATGCTATTCGTACTCTTGCGGCTTTTGATTCAGAAGGAATAATAGCTCTTGAGGGTAAGAAAATCAGAGTTTTGAATGAAATGCAATTGCGTAAAATTAGTTTGTTAGGGTAAGTTTTATAAGTGTTAAATTATTGTGAGTTAGGAATATTAAGATAAATGCAACAATCGGAAATAAAAAATATTGCGAATGAAGTGTATAGGCTAACAGATACAAAGTTGTTTGCGTTAGCTTTTGTTCGTTTACGTGTGTTATTGAAAGAGTTGCATGAATGGTGGGCTATTCAAAGATGTGAGGAATTGGAAACCTTATGTGGTCAGATGTTGAAGTATAGTTTGGGTGATTATGAAGATCCAGAAAGAGGAAAAATTGTTGATCAGTTGCAGATAGATATTTGTGAGTTGGTTGATGATGTAGTAGAGGCAATGATATTGAGAAATTTTCAATCTGTAATATCTAATTCAAAAATAATAGATTTAAAGTCAGAGTTGTTATGTGTTAGTTCTGTGTTTGATGCAGATAGGTCGAGAGCACAAGTTGATATATTTAGGAATGTGTGGTTGAAAGGGCGATTGACGATTGATGAAAGGAATGATGTGATTGCTTTTGTAGAGAATGAAAGTATTGAGTTGACTGTTCGTGCTATGGTGATTTCAGCGTTAATGTTGAAGGGTCTGAGAATGTACGATAGGTCGGTGGTGATGATATATATTGCTTTGTTAGATACTGTAGAGCCAAATTTGAAGGCTCGTGTGGTGGTTGGATTATTGATGGTATTGGCTTTGTATGGTAGTCGGATTGAACGTGATAGAGAGTTGAGTGAACAGGTGATGTTGGTTTTTGCAAACGAGAATATTTCGTTAGATATAGATAAAGCGTATAGGTATATTATTAATACGTTTGGTACAGATAAAGTTACTAAAAAAATTACGACAGAAATATATCCTGAAATATTTAAATCTGGAGCAAAATTGCATCAGATGTTAAAAGAAGAGAGTGGAGATGCAATGAATGATGATGAATTTAACCCTAAGTGGGAGAAAGCTTTGATGGACGATGAGGGGGTGTCGGCTAAATTGCGTGAATTTGGCGATATGCAGATGCAAGGGGCAGATGTTTATATGAGTACCTTTTCGAGTATGAAAAGTTATGCCTTTTTCGGTGAACTGGCTCATTGGTTTATGCCTTTCGACGTGAAACAAAGCGATGTGGCTCGGATGATGGCTGATATGCCAGATGTATTGAGATTTTTTGCAGAATCAACACATATTTGTAATTCGGATAAGTATTCATTTTTTTATAGTATAGCACAGATACCAGCGGATAGTTTTAAGTCGATGATGACAGGTATGGGTGCTGATGCTGAGGCGGTTCGAGAAGATTTAGATTCGGAGAATTGGAAGAATAATACTGAGAGATTATTTGCTGTTGAGGTGAGAAATTATGTGTTAGATTTGTTTCGATTTTATAGATTGTATCCACGAAGAAGCGAATTTATCAATCCGTTTGACTTTGTTGATAAATTTGAGTCGAATAGTTGGTTGTTTGGATTGATGGGATTAGACTTGAAGAAATCAATGTGTAAGTATTTATTTGAAGTAGAGAAGTTTAATGAAGCATGTGTATTCTTCGAATATTTGGATGCGCAGAAAGTGTGGGATGCATATTTTTATCAGCAAATGGGCTATTGCTATCAACATTTAGAGCGTTGGGCTGATGCAGTAGCTTGTTATGAAAAAGCCGATCTGTTAGAAGCGAATGATGTGTGGACATTGAAGCGTAAGGCTTTATGTTATCGAAAATTAGAACGTTATGATGAGGCTGCAGAGTTTTATGTTGAGATATTGAAATTAAAAGAAGATGATGTAGTTACGATGATAAATCTTGCAAATCATTATCTCTATAAGTCTGATTTTGCTCAAGCTCGTTATATATTCTATAAGGTGGAATATCTTAAACCTAATAATTATAAAGCAATGAGTGGATTGGCGTGGTGTTTGTTTATGGAGGGGGATTATGAGAAAGCGATGACTTATTATGATAAAATGTCACAGCACAAAGATTTTATAGCCGATGATGCGTTGAATGGTGGGCATACGTTTTGGGCTTTGGGAGCTAAAGATATTGCACGAGAATATTATCGTAAAGCTAAAATGTTAATAAATAATGATGTTAAGTTTGCTGAAAAGATGATAGGAGATGCAGAACATCTTAAGCGATTAGGACTTTCGGATGAAGATATAGTTATATTAATAAACCAAATATTATTTTAAAATTTAAAAGCTATGAAAAAAATTATTGCTACAACAAATGCTCCTGCAGCAATTGGCCCTTACAGCCAAGCTAATCAAGTTAATGGTATGTTGTTTATCTCAGGTCAACTTCCAATAGACCCAGCAACTGGTAAATTCGTTGAAGGTGGCGTAGCAGAACAAACTCACCAATCACTCAAAAACGTAAAAGCAATTCTTAATGAAGCAGGTTACGATTTCTGTGACGTAGTAAAAACTACAGTATTTCTTTCTGATATTGCTGATTTTGCTGCAATGAACGAAGTTTACAAACAATACTATCAATCAGAATGCCCAGCACGTTCTGCTTTCGCAGTAAAATCACTTCCAATGGGTGCTCTTGTTGAAATTGAAACTATCGCAGGTAAATAAAAATATTTGTTGCGTGTATATAAAAAAGGGGAAACCAACTTGTTGGTTTCCTCTTTTTTGTTTTATATCAATAGCAATGTGCAAGCAACTTATGCTGTAAAAGAGTGCCAAATTATTTTTATTGCTCTCCACCAAATTCCATCAAGTATGTTTTGATAAACATATCGATGTCACCATCCATTACGGCATTGACGTTTGAGGTTTGGTAGTCGGTGCGGTGGTCTTTCACGCGACGGTCGTCGAATACGTACGAACGGATTTGTGAGCCCCATTCGATTTTCTTTTTGCCAGCTTCGATTTTGGCAGTCTCTTCGCGGCGTTTTTGGAGTTCGAGTTCGTAGAGTTGAGAGCGGAGGAGTCGCATAGCATTCTCGCGGTTGTCGAGCTGTGAGCGGCTCTCGGTGTTCTCGATTACGATTTCGTCTTGTTCGCCAGTTACTGGGTTTTTGAATACATAGTGGAGACGTACACCAGTTTCTACTTTATTGACGTTCTGTCCACCAGCGCCAGAAGAACGGAAAGTATCCCAAGAGATGCCTGCAGGGTTGATTTCGATTTCGATAGTATCGTCGACGAGAGGCACAACGAATACAGAAGTAAACGAAGTCATACGTTTGCCTTGAGCATTGTATGGAGATACGCGCACGAGGCGGTGCACACCATTCTCAGATTTGAGGTAGCCATAGGCATAATCGCCATCGACTTGGATAGTAACCGACTTGATACCAGCCTCGTCGCCTTCGAGCATATTAGTGATTTCTGCTTTGTAGCCTTGTTTTTCGCACCAACGGAGGTACATACGCATAAGCATTTGTCCCCAGTCTTGAGCCTCAGTACCACCTGCACCAGCAACGATTTTGATAACAGCGCCGAGTTTGTCCTCTTCGCGACGGAGCATATTGCGCATTTCGAGGTCTTCGATGAGGGAGATAGCATGGTTGTATGCCTCGTCAACTTCTGCTTCGGTCATAGCCTCTTCTTTGTAGAAGTCATAGGCGATTTGCACTTCGTTGACAGCATTGTTTACAGAGTTGTAGCCTTCAATCCAAAATTTTAGACTTTTAACGAGTTTCATCTGTGCTTCTGCTCGTTTTTGATCTTGCCAAAATTCTGGGGCTTGTGTTTTTAGTTCTTCTTCTTCGAGTTGAATTTTCTTTTCTTCGATGTTGAGGTATTTGTAGAGAGCTTCAACTCGGTCGATAGCAGCTTTTATTTGGTCGGTAGTAATCATAATTAGGAATGAGGAATTAGGAATGAGGAATTAGGAATGTTTTTAATTCTTAATTCTTAATTTTTAATTCTTTTGTGGGTATTTGCGGAACCAACTTGATATTTTGAGTTTTACGACACCAAAGAGGGCTTCGGAGAAGATACCGCCTGACATTTTAGATGTACCTTCGACGCGGTTGACAAATACGATAGGTACTTCTTTGATAGTAAATCCACATTTGTAGGCAGTGAATTTCATTTCGATTTGGAATGCGTAGCCTTTGAAGCGGATTTTATCGAATTCGATAGTTTGGAGCACTTGGCGACGGTAGCATTTGAAACCAGCAGTAGTGTCGGCAACTGGAAGACCAGTGACGATTTGAACGTATTTAGATGCAAAGTAGCTCATAAGCACGCGACCCATTGGCCAATTGACTACGTTTACTACGTTGCCCACATAGCGTGAACCAATAGTAACATCGGCACCTTGATTGGCGCATGCGTCGTAGAGTTCGAGTAGTTTTGGTACAGGGTGAGAGAAGTCGGCATCCATTTCGAAGGCATATTCGTAATCGTGATCGAGTACCCATTTGAAGCCTGCGATGTAGGCTGTTCCGAGACCAAGTTTACCTGTTCGCTCAACAATATGTAGTTCTTCTGTAAATTCTTTTTGGAGATTTTTTACTATAGCAGCAGTGCCGTCTGGTGAACCATCGTCGATGACGAGGATGTGAAAACACTTAGGAAGTGCGAAGATAGCACGGATGATTTTTTCGATATTTTCCTTTTCGTTGTAGGTAGGAATAATTACTACTGAATCGCTATGCATAAATGTTTAAAGTTTAGTGATTAGAGTTTAGAGAGCCATTAAGGCATTAATAACTGCAAAATTACGAATTTAATTTGAGATGTACAACTAAATTGTCAAGTTTTTTTTGTAACTTTGCGTTTCAATAGACGACCTTCAATAGTAACCACTCAATAGTTTGTAGATTTGTAGTTTATATTCTGAAGTTTATGGATTTTACAACAAATAAATATGAAGAGTTGATTTCGGCATTGAAGAATGCTGAATATGAGATTGTGACTTATGTTGAATATTGTAAGGGGTGTAGGGCTGATAAATTGGTAGTGATGCGTCATGATGTGGATAGGTCGGTGGAACGAGCGAGGCGATTGGCTGAGGTTGAGCTTGAAGTGGGGGTGAAAGCATCGTATTATTTTCGAGATAAATTTATTAATGAGAATAGTGATGATATTCGATATATTGAGAGTTTAGGTCATGAGGTGGGGTACCATTATGAGGATTTGGTGATGGAGAAAGGTGATGTAGATAAAGCGTATGCAAGATTTATGCGTAATATAGAGAAGATGCGTCAAGTGGCTGACGTGCGGACAATTACGATGCATGGAGCACCAACGAGTAGGTTTGATTCAAAGGAGATGTGGCGTGTGTGTGATTATAAGAAATTGGGGCTGATAGGAGAACCTCAATTTGACGTAGATTGGAACGATATGTTTTATTTGACAGATACTGGGCGTAGTTGGAATGGAGTTAGTAGGAGAGATAAAGTAGGAGAATTTAAGTCGGTATGGGAGGCGAAAGGTTGGATATACGAAAAGACAGATGATGTGATACGAGCATTGAAAGAGGGGAGATTTCCGAATTGTGTGATGATGACAACACATCCTCAGAGGTGGGCAGATGGTTGGGGTGAATGGTTGAAAGAATTGGTGATGCAGAAGTTGAAAAATATAATAAAGAGATTCTTAATTGTTAATTTTTAATTCTTAATTGAATTATGGCAAAAGTTGTAGAAACGCCGTTGATGAAACAGTATAATGAGATAAAGGCACAGTATCCGGATGCGGTGCTTTTGTTTCGTGTGGGTGACTTTTATGAGACCTTTTCGGAGGATGCTATACGTACGAGCGAGATATTGGGTATCACGCTGACGCGTAGAGCCAATGGAGCAGCGCAGTATGTTGAGTTGGCAGGCTTTCCTCATCATGCGTTGGACACCTATTTGCCTAAATTGGTGCGCCATGGGTTGCGTGTGGCAATTTGTGACCAATTGGAAGACCCAAAGACATGTAAAGGTTTGGTGAAACGTGGTATAACCGAATTGGTTACACCAGGTGTGAGTGTGAACGACAACATATTGGATGTGAAGGAGAACAACTTTTTGGCGTCGGTGTATATGACTAAAAAAGGAGTGGGGTTGAGTTTGTTGGATATATCAACCGGTGAGTTTTTGGTGGGTGAGGGTAAGGCTGATTATATCGAGAAATTGATTGGGTCGTTTGCACCGAAAGAGATTATATACGAAGCAGATATGCGTAGTGAGGTGATTGATATGGTGGGCGGAAAATACTTTTTGCAATCGATGCCTGATTGGGTTTACACGATAGATTCGGCACGTAGTCGTTTGTTGAAACACTTTGAGGTTAAGAACCTTAAAGGTTTTGGCGTGGATGATATGGAGTTGGGCGTAGTGGCAGCAGGAGCAGTGCTTTATTATCTTGACCAAACAAAGCATGAGCAGGTGGGGCATATCACGTCGTTGGCTCGCATAGAGGGTGATAGATTTGTGTGGATGGATGGATTTACGGTGCGTAATCTTGAACTTTTAGGCGGTATGCATCAGTCGGGACGTAGTCTATGTCAAGTGATTGACCGCACGGTGACACCTATGGGCGGACGATTGTTGAAGCGCTGGTTGATGTTCCCACTCAAAGAGGTTAAACCGATAGAAGATAGATTGTCGGTGGTGACACAGATGTTTCGCAATCGAGAGATGAAAGAGATGCTAGAAGAGTCGCTTAGCAGAGTAGGTGATTTAGAGCGTATAATGAGTAAAGTGGCAGTAGGACGAGTTACGCCACGCGAGTTGTTGCAATTGAAAATAGCACTACAATCGGTGGCTGAAGTGAAGCAAATATGCTATGCGGCAACAGATTGCGAGCCAATGTTGCGAATATCAGATAGATTGAATCCGTGCGAGAGATTGATAGAGCGCATAGGACGCGAATTGTCGGAAACAGCACCAGCAATGTTGAACAAAGGCGGAGTGATAGCCGAAGGAGTGAATGCCGAATTAGACGAATTGCGTCAGATAGCTTATCACGGTAAAGACTATTTGATGCAGATACAGCAGAGAGAGAGCGAATTGACAGGTATTCCAAGTCTTAAGATAAGTTATAATAATGTGTTCGGCTACTATATCGAAGTGCGCAATACGCACAAAGATAAAGTGCCTGCTGAGTGGATACGTAAGCAGACATTGGTGAGTGCCGAGCGTTATATTACAGCCGAATTGAAAGAGTATGAAGAGAAGATATTAGGCGCAGAAGAGAAGATAGCAGTGCTTGAAGCACAGTTGTTTAACTCGCTTGTGCAAGCAGTGATAGAGTATATTTCGGCAATACAAGTCGATTGCGTAGAATTGGCGCAGTTGGACTGTTTGTTAGGCTTTGCGAGAGTGAGTGC
>JAZQRP010000095.1:0-1544 GCA_045629685.1 Candidatus Aphodosoma sp.
AAGCCCAACTTTAAATTTGTCAAACCAATGAATAACAAACTCATAAACAGACAGTTGCTATCGTCAATAACGAATGTATTTCGCTATTTTTCTGTCTTAACACTCACTGGACCACGCCAATCGGGTAAGACTACACTATGCAGAAAACTCTTTGCTGAGTTGCCTTATTACAACATGGAGGACTCTGCTACCTTAGCTATGGTGCAACACGATCCCAAGGCGTTTCTCACCAAACATAGCGAGGGAATGATTATTGACGAGGCACAGCGTTTTCCTGAGATTTTCTCCTATTTGCAAGTGCTAGTGGATGAGCAAAATTTCGCAGGTGGTCAACGCAGCAAATTCATTGTGACTGGTAGTGCTAATTTTGCACTAATGCAACAGGTGTCACAATCTATGGCAGGTCGTACTGCGGTCTTGACACTCTTGCCATTGTCTTCTGAGGAGATAGATAGTGTCTATCCCGATACAAGCACAGATATGCGTATCCTGCGCGGTGGTTACCCTGCTATCTGGCAAACGGATGACGAAGGGCGCCATCTGCTGTTGAGCAACTATTATACGACCTATGTTGAGCGCGATTTACGCAGCATGATTAACATCAAGGAACTCAGCCAGTTCCACACTTTCATTCGCCTCTGCGCTGGACGTATTGGTTCGGAGTGTATCGCTTCTAACTTAGCTACAGAAGTGGGAGTGAGTGTACCAACGATTCAATCGTGGATTAGTATATTGGAGGCATCGTATGTCATTTATCGTTTGCAACCTTATTATGCCAATATCGGCAAACGTTTGACCAAAACGCCGAAACTCTATTTCTACGACACAGGATTGGCTACTTGGCTAATGGGTATTCGCTCTGAGGAACAATTGGCTTTGCATCCGCTGCGAGGGAACTTGTTTGAAAATATGGTAGTAAATGATTTCTTTAAACATTTCTACAATCGTGGAGAGCGAGCAGATTTGTATTTCTACCGCGATCAAGGTAAGCATGAAGTAGATGTATTGCAAGTAACGCCAGAGGGAAAATTGCACGCTTTTGAGATTAAATCAGGCAAAACCTATCGTATCGATTATTTTGATGGTTTGCAGTACTTGCAAAAGACATTGAAGGAGCGTTTGGTTTCTACTTGCGTATTGTACGATGGCGATCAAGAGCATGTGCAAGACTTTGATGCTTATTGTTCGTATCATACATTGCCAGAATTACTTAAATAATCTCTACAAAGCATTCTTATCATAATACCTAATTTTGCCACTTATACTTTGCAAAACAAATAAATGTACACTCATTTTTGAATTTTCTGCAATGTGTTACTATATTATATCTGCACAACGCAAAAAACACCATTAAAATTGTAACCAATATGAGAAATCGTATCAATCAATTATTCAACAGCCCAGAGTGGAATGCTCTGCTTATGCCTATTATTTCTAACCCATGGGATAACTTTATGAATAATATCCCTAAGGATTTAACCACTCCAAAATACCTAAAGGGAGACTACGAGTTTATAGATGCATATCAAAAATATTTAGATGCA
>JAZQRP010000096.1:0-6012 GCA_045629685.1 Candidatus Aphodosoma sp.
TATCTTTGCATTTGAGATTCAATATCGTCTATTCGATAATTTGCATTTATTTATAAAACAAAAACGGAATATGAATTTAGATAATCAAATAGTTATATACCAAACCGAAGACGGACAAACGCAGATTGATGTTCGTATGGACAATGATACTGTGTGGTTAAATGCTAATCAAATGGCAATGTTGTTTGATAGAGAAGAGTCGAATATACGTCGACACATAATTAATGTTTTTGCCGACGGAGAATTAATTAGAGAGAATAACGTGCAAAATTTACACGTTAATGGAGTAAAAAAGCCTGTGCCATTTTATACACTTGATGTTATTATTTCTGTTGGTTATCGTGTGAAAAGTCAGCGTGGTGTTCAGTTTCGTCAATGGGCAAATGGGGTGTTGAAGCAATATCTCTTAAAAGGTTATGCTGTGAATGAGCGACTTCGACGTGAGCAGATTGGGGAATTGCGTCAGCTGGTACAATTGGTGGGGCGCACTTTGCACAATGATGAAATGGCAACAAGCGCAGAAACTCAGGATTTGCTAGATGTAGTGGTTGATTATGCCTATGCTCTCGATACTTTGGATAATTATGACTATGAACGTCTTACGATTGAAAAAACTACAAAAGAAGAACCATTCCATGCAACATATGAGGGCGCAATGGCTGAGATAGCTCGTTTGCGCGATAAATTTGGAGGTTCGGCTTTGTTCGGAAACGAAAAAGACGAGTCGTTCAAAAGCAGTATCGGACAGATATATCAAACATTTGGAGGCGAAGAACTCTATCCTAGTGTAGAAGAAAAAGCGGCTATGTTGCTATATCTCGTTACCAAAAACCATTCGTTTAGCGACGGCAACAAGCGCATTGCTGCCACATTGTTTCTTTGGTTTCTCAACGGCAACCGAGTGCTTTATCATCCTAATGGCACTAAGCGCATTGCCGATAGCACACTTGTAGCCCTAACACTGATGATAGCCGAAAGTCGTACAGAAGAAAAAGATGTAATGGTAAAAGTCGTAATCAATCTAATAAATAAAAACAACTACGAATAACAGATAACCCCCGACAATCGCAATTGTCAATACAATATCCGCCATCTCACACAAGCTGTGAGGTGGCTTTTTTTGTGTCTATTTTTTTGTTTTATACTACAATAAACAACATTAAACAGTCAAAACTGACTTAAAGCGTCAGAAACAGTCAGCGGGGTTTTGAGATGTTGTAACTTTGCACTCGATTTCACTGACGTTCATGTCAAAAACTCCCGTTGGTCGTGTCGACAGTCAACAGTCAACAGTCGCCATGCGGCGTTAATCTCTAATCTCTAATTATTCATTCTTAATTTTATCGCCAAAGGCTCAAAGACCTTCGGTTGTTTATAAATTTTAATAACGTACGCACGAGCCGTGCGTCCCTACTTTTTGAACTATGATAATCTTAACTGCTGGACATACTGGTCCGAACTCTGGTGCTCAATGCGCCGCTACCCAATTCGATGAGGGTGCTGAAAATATCTGGCTTCGAAATCGTATTGCTGAAATATTGACTAATAAATATGGACTTGTGGTGCTGATGGATGATGATAGGGCGTCGCTACAAACCATAACAAAACAACTCTCTGTCACCCCTTCGGGGTTAGATGGGGATGGGAATACGCTTATCAGGGGTTTACACCCCTGCCTATGTTCTGACACGCCTACGGCGTTTGATTTTGTTATCGATCTCCATTTCAATGCCCACTCTAACCCCAACGCACGAGGCACGGAGGCGATTGTTGCCGATGATGCCACAAAACTCGAACTACGGTTCGCCTCGCGCCTGGCGCATACCACCTCTAATGCTCTCGACATTCCTCTACGGTGCATAAAATCGGAGTCGGAAACTCCACATAAAAGATTGGCTATGTTGCATCTGACACCACAATCTATTATACTTGAAGTGTGTTTTTGTACTTCGCTAGAGGATGTGGAGGCGTACAGAAAAAATCGTGAAAAATTGGCAGCTGAGCTCGCTTGGGCTATCGCTGAATTGATTGAATAATTTTTTAGACAGAAAGACATGATTTTTTTTAGACAGAAAGACATAAAGATAGAATATTTATTTCTTCATGACATACGCCTCGCTGAAACTAAGTTTCATCTTGGCGGGAAAAAGACAGGTTTTAAGTTACATTTTTTAGACAGAGAGACAGGATGACATGAAAATAAAAAGACATAAGAACATAATAACAAAAAAACTATGAAACTGAACCTTATCATAAATTGTGCATTTTGCATTGTGAATTGTGCATTGCTAATATCTTGTGCATCGAATCGCCCTGTAGCAACGACGCATGTGGAACGCTTCGAGGAGAGGGTGATGCCTATCCCAGTCGGCGCCGATACTATCGAAATTGTGCTATCTCACACGGATGATTTGTCTCACACGGAATGCACAGATAACACGGAACACGCCGTTGCTATGCCGGCTGAAGATAGATATAAACTCGATGCGGACACGACATGCCGTGTCCCTACAATAGAGTCGGTGCGCTCGACACGAGGCGTAAATATCTCTCGGCATGAAACCGACACTACTAGCACGCTACGGATAACTCTGCGACCTGATACGGTGTTTGTGCCTTACACCCACCACATCCGCTCGGACACAATCGTAGTACCTGACCGCATCTGCAAAACGAAATTGCAGAAAACGCAAACCGCAAATGTGCTACTTATTCTGATACTGATTATAGTCATTATATTTTTCTTAAAAAACAAGATAACAAGATAACACGAAAATAGAATATCTCCCACAAATGACACTAATAATCACAAATCAATTTGTTAAATTTGTGTGATTTGTGGGCAACAAAAAAAAATTATGTTCTTATGTTATTCTGTCTTTTTAAAACAAAACAAAATCTATTATTAACCCAGCGAAATATGTAATAAACGGACGTACGAGCCGTACGTCCCTACATTATCGCTACTAAAAACTATTATTAACTATGGCAAAATTTAATCTCGCAGCTCCTTTTGAAGGAGTATCTGGAAAACTTGACAAGGACGATAGCCTTGTGTTCTCACAACGTTATGGTGCTACCCATGCTTGGGAAATGGAGCACTCGACTAAACCACCTACTGCAGCGCAAACTGCAGCGCAAGAACGCTTCGCCTCAGCGGCATCGAAAGCAGCAGCTGATATGGCTGACCCTGAAAAGAAAGCTGAATGGCAAGCTGTAGCTGATGCTTCGCACGGCAAATTTAAAACTGCTCGTGGTGCTGCCTTCGCTGTCTATTACAACCAAGACGTGGATGAGTAACCAATGGTCGATTGCGACCCCTTCCCCCCAAAAAAAATCCTCGAAAAATGAATATCTTTTCGGGGATTTTTTGTACCTTTGCACCGCTTAACAAAAAACATTAAATTATGAATGCAATTATCAACTCTAAGAACGCTCTAAGCGCATTATTCCTAATTCCAATATTGGAATCGGCAATTGCTATGGCTATGCCACAAGATGGCATTTCTGTGACGAATGTATTAATCAACATGGTTTTATCTTTATTATTAGGTTTAGCTTGCTTCTATTTGGCAAAAACTGACAATGAATACATTACAAGCAAAAGCCAACGAATAGGTATGTATATATTGTCGGCATACAATATTGTTTTGGATGTTATAGTTTGGCGTTTGTTGGTTTTGATAAATGAGGATTGGAATTTGATGAATCTTTTAAGTCAAATATGTGGCAATCAATCTCTGAGTGTAACAATAGGTGGCATACTATATAGCTTGTTTGATTTGGCATATTTAGTTGCTTTCGTGATGTTTGTTTGGGGTATTCCTGCCTCAAAATCGTATAAATCATTGATTACTACCGTATTTTTCATACCACTGATTCTAAGTGTTATAATAAGTTTGTTGACAGCAACGGCTGAAAACAGAGCAGATTATGGAGATTTGATAATTAAAACTTTCAACATTATGAGCGATGGGTTGATGTTTTATTTAGTATTCAAAGCTTACAAGCGAAAAAACGAAATAGAATAAGGTAATAAAGAGGCGCAAAATATTGCGTCTCTATTTTTTTTGCTATATGAATATTTTTTTGTATCTTTGCACGTTATTATGCGGATACTATACCAAGGCATATAATACTAATCAAAAAATCTATAAAAACAATGACTCAAAAAATTCAACAATTCATCAACGACTCATTCATCGCTCGTTGGTCGGCATTGATTCTCATCGCTTTGATGATGTTCTTTGCTTACATGTTTGTGGACATGCTCTCTCCACTTAAAGAACTTCTCGACACTACTCTCGGTTGGGACAGTAGTACTTTCGGTACATACGCTGCATCGGAATACTTCCTCAATGTATTCTGTTTCTTCCTTATCTTTGCTGGTATCATCCTCGACAAGATGGGTATCCGCTTCACTGGTCTTCTCTCTGCATCGTTGATGGTTATCGGTGCTTGCATCAAATTCTACGCTATGAGCGAATATTTCGTTGGCACAGGTCTCGAATCATGGCTTGGCTCTTGGTGGGTGGCATTGCCTGCATCGGCTAAACTCTCTTGCTTGGGCTTCATGATTTTCGGTTGCGGTTGCGAAATGGCTGGTACTACAGTGTCTAAAGCTATCGCTAAATGGTTCAAAGGCAAAGAGATGGCTATGGCTATGGGCTTGGAGATGTCAATCGCTCGTCTTGGTGTGTTCGCTGCTATGTGGCTCGCTCCTATGGTGTCAAATAGCTTCGGTCAGTCAGTATCAGCTCCTGTATTGTTCGGCGCTGTATTGCTCATGATTGGTCTTATTTTCTACACAGTATTCGTTGTTATGGACCGCAAATTCGACAAACAACTCGAGGCTGCTGGCGAACTCAAAGAAGAGGCTTCGGAAGAGGAATTCAAATTCAGCGACCTTGGCAAAATCTTCACTAGCAAAATGTTCTGGTTGGTAGCATTGCTTTGCGTGCTCTACTACTCTGCTATCTTCCCATTCCAACGCTATGCTCCTGACTTCTTGAACAAAACTCTCGATATCACAAGCGGTGCACAACTCTTCAGCTGCTTCCCTATCTTGGCAATGGTGCTCACTCCATTCCTCGGTGGTTTCATCGACCGCAAAGGTAAAGCTGCTTCTATGCTTATGATTGGTTCGCTCATCATGATTGCTTGCCACTTGAGCTTTGCATTCGTTCTCCCTATGTTCCCATCTAAAGCTTTGGCTGTTGCTATCATCGCTATCCTCGGTGTTTCGTTCTCATTGGTGCCTGCTGCATTGTGGCCTTCAGTTCCAAAAATCATCGACGAACGCATCCTTGGTTCGGCTTACTGCGTAATCTTCTGGATTCAAAACTGGGGCTTGTTGTTAGTGCCAATCGTTATCGGTAAAGTGCTCGATGCAACTGGTGGTTACACTCTCCCAATGGTTATCTTCTCTTCATTTGGCGTTGTTGCCCTCATCATCGGTATGTTGCTCAAACGCGAAGACAAGAAAAAAGGTTACGGCATGGAATTGCCAAATATCAAAGAATAATTACAAGAGAACAGATTACAGATAACAGAGTACAGATTATTATCTGTTAACCATTATCTATATCTGTCAAATAAAATAGTCAGTAGGACATTGAGTTGTCCTATTGGCACAAAATAATGAACAATGAACAATGAACAATTATGAGACAAGCACTTCTATTACTGCTGATTTTCGCAACATCGCTTGTTGCTAATGCACAAAAAGATACTACTTATCCACGTTCTGAATGGGACTATGCCAAAGAGATATTGATGCACACACCAGGCGAAGAGCTATTTGATGGTGTGATTCACCCATACGCTGGATTGTTTGAATACTATTTCGATGTTGATGCTGCTGCCGAAGAACATAGAGGCTATATTAAGGCTCTCGAGGCAAATGGCATAAAAGTGCATACCGTAAAGGAGTTGCTCAACCAAGTACCTATCGAAAAATTGCGTGCTTGCGCTATGAAAACTCTTACTTACGACACTAAAAATATGCCTGAC
>JAZQRP010000097.1:0-6631 GCA_045629685.1 Candidatus Aphodosoma sp.
CTGTAAGCATAGCCTCAACTGCACCAGCTGCACCAAGGAGGTGACCTGTCATAGATTTAGTAGAAGAAATATTCAACTCATAAGCATGATCACCAAAAAGTTGTTTAATTGCTTTCACCTCAGAGATATCGCCAAGAGGAGTTGAAGTACCATGAACATTGATATAGTCAATATCGTTGATTGAAAGTTCAGCATCTTCGATGGCATTTTTCATAACCATATAAGCACCATGACCTTCTGGATGAGGAGCAGTCATGTGGTGAGCATCGGCACTAAGACCACCACCAACCATTTCGGCATAGATATGAGCACCACGAGCTACAGCGTGTTCATACTCTTCGAGAATAAGAGCAGCACCACCCTCGCCAAGCACGAAACCATCACGGCTTTTAGAGAAAGGACGAGATGCAGCTTGTGGATCGTCATTACGAGTAGAGATAGCACGCATTGCAGAGAAACCAGCAACACCACCAACAGTGATAGCAGCTTCGGCACCACCTGCGATAATAGCATCAGCTTTGCCAAGACGAATATAGTTGAATGCGTCGATAAGCGCATTAGTAGATGACGCACAAGCAGATGTAGTGACGAAGTTAGGACCACGCAAACCAAACATGATTGAGATATGACCGACAGAGATGTCGGAAATCATTTTTGGGATAAAGAATGGGTTGAATTTAGGACCATTCTCTTTAGTGCGTTCGTAATAGCCATACTCTTCTTCGAAAGTGCGAAGACCGCCAATACCTACGCCATAGATAACACCAATGCGATCGAGATTGACTTTTTCGAGGTCCATTTTAGAGTCAGCCATAGCTTGTTTAGCTGCGGCGATAGCATATTGACTATAGAGATCCATCTTACGAGCCTCTTTAGGATCAATATAATCAGCTACGTTGAAGCCTTTAACTTCACACGCAAATTTAGTTTTGAATTTTTCAGTATCGAAATGGGTAATAGGAGCAGCACCACTAACACCATTGATAGCGTTATTCCATGCTTCTTCGACAGAATTGCCGATAGGAGTAATGGCTCCCATACCTGTAACAACTACACGTTTTAATTCCATAGATAAAAATAAATAGCAAAAAATAGATTTATAGTAGCGAGTAACGAGTAACAAGAAAGAATAAAGTGATTCTCGTTACTCGTTACTTGTTACTAAGTTACTATAAAAAATTCGAGAGATTAAGCTTTAGCTGCTTCGATGTGAGCGATAGCTTCACCTACAGTAGTGATTTTTTCAGCGTCTTCTTCAGCGATTTGGATGTCAAATTCGCGTTCGAATTCCATAATCAATTCTACTGTATCCAATGAATCAGCACCAAGATCGTTAGTAAAGCTAGCTGCTTCAGTTACTTCGCTTGCTTCAACACCAAGTTTTTCAACGATAATCTCTTTTACTTTGTTTGCTACTTCAGACATAATAGTAATTTTTTAGTTAGTTAATAAATTATTTCCTATTTTATTTGTGAAAGTATAATTCGATAAAAAATCATCAAAATTAGTCTTCGACACAAATTCGTTGCAAAGTAAATGTTTTTTTTTCAAAAATCATTGTTTTTTTGCCAAAAAATTACTCACTTTTGCTCAATTTAGGTAATTTGAGAATTTTCCTAAAAAGTAGTTTTGAAAAAAAAGAGATAAATAATATTGATTTTGAAAGAGTTATAAAAATGTTACTAAAAGTTAAAATATAATTACTTTCTGTTAAAATATGTATAAATATTCATTTACTTAGTAAAAAAGTGTAAAAAATAGAGATGTTTTGAGAGTAAAAAAAAGAGAAAAAAGTAAAAAAAAGAATATTTTTGGCAATATAATTGGCAAAATGATGAAAAAAATGTATCTTTGTACTTCAAAAATGTACAATGCATAATGCACAATGCATAATTAGCCATTCGGCACTAATCTCAAACCTTTAACCTCTAACCCAGAACCTATGGACAAGATATTAAAGTATTTTCCGAATTTAACGGATAGACAAAAAGAGCAGTATGCTGCACTTTTTGATTTATATAAAGATTGGAATAGCAAAATCAATGTAATTTCGCGCAAAGACATTGATAATCTGTACGAACACCATGTGTTGCACTCGCTTGCGATTGCAAAAATATTGCGTTTTCAGCCAGGCACTACACTTGTAGATGTAGGCACAGGAGGTGGTTTTCCGGGTATTCCGTTGGCTATAATGTTTCCAGAATGTAAGTTTCATTTGGTGGATTCGATAGGGAAAAAGGTACGTGTGGCGCAAGAGGTAGCACAGGCTATTGGGCTTACGAATGTGACATTCCAACACGAAAGAATGGAAAATGTGAAGGAAAAATATGATTTTGTGGTGTCGCGCGCAGTAATGCCATTGGCTGATTTAGTGAAATTGACGAAGAAAAATGTGGGCGGACAAAGCAAAAATGCGTTGCCAAATGGGTTGATTTGTTTGAAAGGAGGCGAATTACAACATGAAGTTGCTCCATTTAAAAATATTTCCACCTTATATAATATAAGCGAATTTTTCAGCGAAGAGTTTTTTGAAACCAAAAAAGGTGTTTACTTACCATTATGAAGATAAAACAAATACAAAATAATCCGTTTCAGGAGAATACTTACGTGGTGTGGGACGAGGCATCGATGGAGGCTGCGATTGTAGATTGTGGGGCATTGTTTCCGCAAGAGGAGGAGAGAATCGAAGCGTTTGTAAACGATAATAACCTGAAGGTAAAATATATACTCAACACACACTTGCATCTTGACCATTGTTTTGGTAATGCGTGGGCGGCAGGACGTTATGGTATTTTGCCTATGGCGCATGAGGAAGATGAGACGTTGCTTGCACGAATGGGCGAACAGGCGCGTATGTTTGGATTGCCGTTTGAGGTGAGGACAGAGAAATTGGGTGGATATTTGAAGGATGGCGATGTGTTGACATTGGGCGAAAATAGAATTGAGGTGATACATACGCCGGGACATTCGCGCGGTGGGTTGTGTTTTTATATTCCATCGGCGGGGTGGCTCATTTCGGGCGACTCGCTATTTGAGGGTTCGATTGGCAGAACCGACTTGGAAGGTGGGTCGTATGCAACACTTATAAAATCGATAACTGAGCGATTGATGACGTTGGCGGAGGAGACGGTTGTATATCCTGGTCACGGACCGTATACGACTATCGGTGACGAGAAAAAGAGCAATCCTTTTTTATAAAATTTGAAGATGAACACACAATGAGAGTGTGTATTTTTGAGGACAAAAAAATAAAGTTAGATAACAAATAATTTAAAACAAAATATTATGGAATTTCAAGCTAACGAAGGGAAAAAATTGACCATCATGATTGATGGTGTTGAATATTTACGTATCCCAGTAAAGACTCATGTTGTAATGCGCGAGGATGACCTCGGTGAGGTGGTTGACAAATATACAAAAGATATTCGCCAAGAGGGTGATATTATCTTCTGTAGTGAAAAAATTGTGGCTATCACGCAAGGGCGTTCATTCCACATCAACGACATCCACCCATCGTGGTTGGCTAAGTTTTTGGTGAAATTTGTGTATAAATCACCATACGGCATCGGTTTGGGTAGCCCTTATACTATGCAATTGGCTATTGAGGATGTGGGTCTTCCACGTATATTCTTGGGCTGTCTTGCTGCCCTTGTAACTAAGCCTTTTGGTGTGCGTGGTGCATTCTACAAAGTGTGCGGTCCAAGAGCATACGCTATTGATGGTCCTTGCGAATATACTTTGCCTCCATACAATCAATATGCTAAAATGGCTCCTAAAAATCCTGACAAGGTTGCTCGTCAGATGAAAGAGAAATTGGGCAATGATTTCATTGTATTGGATGCTAACGACTTGAATGTTGATATACTTGGCAAATCAAGTAAATCATTGGATGATAATTTCTTGAAAGCTTTATTCAAGGATAATCCTCTTGGTCAATCGTCACAACAAACTCCGATTGCTATTGTAAGAAAAAAGAATTGAGAATTGAGAATTGAGAATTGAAATTTACCTTCGGCTTAACTTTCATATTTCAACTTTTACATTTCAACTAAAATTATGGATTTATTAAGTATTATTTGGGATGTTAATCCTGTGGCTTTGTCGCTCGGACCACTCGAAATTCGTTGGTATGGAGTGATTTATGCTATTGGTTTTTTTGTCGCTATCAATATTATTGGTAAGACTTTTCAACATGATGGTGCACCAGAAGAGTGGTTGGATAAAGTATTTATTTACTTTATTTTGGCCGTAATTATTGGCTCTCGCCTCGGTCACGTATTCTTCTACGATTGGGCATACTACTCACAACACCCTGCCGAAATATTTATGGTGTGGCGTGGAGGTTTGGCATCGCATGGTGGTGCTGCTGCTATGATACTAACAGCGTGGTTGTTAACCAAATATATGACCAAAGTTAGCTTCTTTTGGCTCACCGATCGTGTATTCGTCGGTTCGGCATTCGTTGCATGCCTTATCCGCCTTGGCAACCTTATGAACTCGGAAATCTATGGCGAACCTACCGATTTGCCTTGGGGTTTCGTGTTTGTACGTGGCGCTGAAAGATTCTATGATGATACTGGCAACCTTTTAGCTTGCCACCCTACTCAACTCTATGAGTCGTTGGCTTATCTTTTGGTATTCTTCTTGCTATATTGGATGTATTGGAAGAAAGATGCGGGTAAATATAATGGTTTGTTGACAGGAGTAGGTTTTTTAGGCATATTCATTTCACGTCAAATTATAGAAATGATTAAAAATCCACAATCGGATTTTGAGGTGGATATGACATTCAATATGGGACAGTGGTTGTCTGTACCTTTTATCCTCTTTGGAGCATATCTTGTAATACGCGCTCTCAAAAAAGGTCCTGTAGAATACCATTTACCAAAAACTGTAAGTAAAAAATAGTATGATTCGTTTAGAAGAAATAACTCCTATTGGTGTTTTCGGTAAAACACATGGCATCAAGGGCGAAATCAATTTGGAATTGAACATTGATTTCGACCTTGAAGAGACGCCATATATAATTGTCGATATAGATGGAATATTTGTGCCTTTCTTTATTGATGAATATCGCTACAAAACAGACACTACGGCATTGATTTTGTTTGAAGATATAACAACAGAGGAGCGCATACGCCCATTTTTTGGTAAAACGGCATACGTGAAGAAAGAGGCTCTCGGCGAAGGTAAAAACGAAGAAATGTCGATAAATTATTATGTCGGTTTCACCATGCTAACAGCTGATAAAAAAGAGATTGGGCAAATAGTGGAAATCGATGATTCGACAGCTAATATTTTGTTTATACTTGATAACGATACACTTATACCTGTGGGTGCCGTTGAAGTAATAGACTTAGACCCCGAAAAGCACACTATGATAGTTGAATTGCCAGAAGGACTTATTGAAAATTGAAATTACAATGGTTGAACGTACTCACATAGGAATATTTGGGCCCCGCAATGCGGGTAAATCGTCGTTAGTCAATATGCTTACATCGCAAGAGGTAAGTATAGTGAGTTCGGTGGCTGGTACAACTACCGACCCAGTAAGTAAACCAATAGAAATAAATGGTTTAGGCGCTTGTGTTTTTATTGACACTGCTGGCTATGACGACTACGGCACATTGGGGGAAATGAGGGTTACTAAGACCAAAGAGGTACTAAGACGATGCGATATAGCTATTTTCCTAATCCCCGATACCATTTTTGAGGATAAAGAAAAATTGCAAGATGCTACCAAATGGTTTACTCTAATTAAAGAGCGAAGCAAAGCTATACTTGTGGTCAATCATTTCACAACGGCTGTATGTGATGCCGAAGAGATGAAAAAAATGTTTGGCACAGGGGATTGCCTCGAAGTAAACATAGCTCAGAAACAAGGGAAAGAGGAGATGCTGAAGGCTATAGGTTTTGTGCAATCGCAATATCAACAAGATTTGTCGATCGTAACCCATCTCGTAGAGCCAACCGACACTGTGGTGCTCTGTATGCCCCAAGACATTCAAGCCCCTAAAGGCAGATTGATACTGCCTCAGGTGCAAACTATACGCGAATTGCTCGACTATGGATGCACAACTATTTGCACTACAACAACAAAATTAGAACAGACATTAAACAGCCTAAAATGTGCGCCAGCTCTGATAGTGACCGACTCGCAAGACTTTAAAACCGTATATGAATTGAAGCCAGAAGAGTCGCGTTTGACATCATTCTCGGTGTTATTTGCACGTTGGAAGGGAGATATTGACGAGTTTATACGTGGCGCAGAGGCCCTATCGTCGCTCAATGCCAATAGTCGTGTGCTAATTGCCGAAGCATGCTCACATGCCCCTCTAGCCGAAGATATAGGCAGAGAAAAAATACCAGCCCTAATACATAAAAAAATCAATCCAAATATTAAATTTGACATTATCTCTGGCAATGATTGGAATGTTGATTTATCACAATACGACCTCATTATTCACTGTGGAGCTTGTATGTTTAATCGCACTCAAATGTTAAATAGAATTAAAAATGTTAAAAAACACAAAACGAAGATAACTAATTACGGCATTACTATAGCATATCTCAATGGTATTATTAACAAAATCACATGGTAAAAAACACAATTATTCCATATTGCCAACAT
>JAZQRP010000098.1:0-2342 GCA_045629685.1 Candidatus Aphodosoma sp.
AGCATAATGAAGAATACAGGAGGTCAGCCGTGCCATAGTAGTCTGCGATTGGGTAATTCCAATCACATGGAGCTGAAATGCTTCTCGGCGAAGGGCACGAGTCAAATTGATATGTAAATTTCACAAAAGAAAATCCATAACTCCCTGAAAGATGGGTGACGAACTGCGAGGTGAGAACCTTGTGCATTTGAACGTCAGATTTTCAACAGAAACAGAACTGAAACAATTTCAAGATTTCCTATATGAGAAATCAAGTCAAGGTGTTTCGTTCACAGGACTGTTGGAAGCGATGGCGAATGAAGTAACCATCGTTACCGCTGTTCATAATATCAAGTCCCGCCCTCATTGACGAATCCTTTGGCAAATACTTCGTCATATCCTTATTGATCGTAACGAAGTTCATCAGCACAATGCAGGCGATCACCGCCACAACGCTGCCAATGAAAAGCCAAAGGCGTATTTCGACTAAAAAGTTTGCCACCTTTTTCATGAAAACACCTCCATAGTTTTTGATTCTTGCGTGTTGACAAATCTTATCTAACATATTATAATATACATGTGTTGATTTTGCAACCGACAGATTTTTAATAACGGAACATAAATCAACACTTAGGCGAAATGTGTTGAGTTTTCACAAAAAATTCACTTTTGGAGGGCATATGGAAAAGAGAGAGGATCGCAGAATATCCATGACAAAGCGAATGTTGAAGGATACCTTAACCGAGATGCTGGCGGAAAAGGACATCTACCATATTTCCATTCGTGAGCTTTGTGAGAGAGCCGACGTCAACCGAACTACCTTCTATAAGCATTACGGTAATCAGTTCGTTCTGCTTGACGATATGGAAAGCGGTCTGTGGCATTTGATTGAAAAGGCGATAGCCGAGGACAACAAGCACAGTGCCAATACCGTTGAGCAGCTATTGACCTTCTTTGAGAAGGATATAGAGTTTGTAAGGCTTCTTCTGAACTCCAACGTTGATCCCGAATTTCCGCAAAAGCTCTTTTCCTTGGCAATCGTGGAAAGCTCGGTCGAGGATATGATGGCAAATATCGAGAAGAAGGAATATGAGTATATATATCGCTTCGTGCTTTGCGGAGCATACGAGATGGTTCGCCTTTGGGTAAATAAGGATGACAGAGAGAGTCCCGAGGAAATGGCAGGGATTATTATGAACCGTCTTTATATCAATAAATCCGTAAGGTGAGAGCTGCTAAACTCAAAAATAAGAATTTGACGAGGTGGTAAAATGCTTGAATTATATAAACCTCTTGTTGATGACTTGTGGTTTAAGGAAAAAATGATGGGCGATGAGCAAACCATGTCTTACAATCATTCCTACGGAGGTATAATCCCTTTTCCCAAAGAATACTGGGCAGATTGGCATGACAGATGGATAACAAACCACAATGGCAAGCGCTTTTACAGATATATCAAGGATAGGGATACGTTTGTCGGCGAGGTAGCATATCATTTCGACGGAGAAAGACAGATTTACATTGCTGATGTTATTATTTATGCTCCGTATCGTGGAAAGGGATATGGTTGCAATGGATTGTTGCTTTTATGTGAAACCGCAAAGGCAAATGACATTAGGGAACTCTATGACGATATTGCCATCGACAATTCTTCTGTTGCACTATTCCTTAAATGTGGGTTTGTTGAAGTTCTGCGAACCACTGAGTATGTTTTAGTAAAAAAGGAATTGTGAGTTAACCAAATTCCAATTTGTCGGGGAGATAAATATTTTTGCCACGGGTTTTATGATCCGTGGCTTTTTCTTTGTCTTCAGTGGGGCAATATTTGGGATTCGCTGGTTCGAATCCTTTTATCGGCTCAATGGATCTATTTCGAAAAAATCTATTTTTAGCGTTTCGTGGGTTCGATCCCTATCGGAGAAGGGATGGATCTGTTTTGGAAGGGACTATTTGTAAACAATTTGTGTCTAACGCAAAAAACCGGAAGAATTTGAAACCCTGTCGTGGGTTCAAGTCCTTCCGGTCGCTTGCGTTCCGTATTCAGTTCTTGAAAAATAGCATTTTCGGTAGTTCGAATCCTTCGACTCGAAGAAAAACCGAAAATGGATCTATGGAAATTCGAAAAAAGTTAGGCGCGAAAAAAGCGGAGAAATCTCTCGAAATCTCCGCTTTTCTCGTTTTTTCTCGGTCGGATCTAAATCGACCTAAAGACTTGGCAGGGGCGCAAGGACTCGAACCCTGGACACCCAGTTTTGGAGACTGGTGTTCTACCGAGTAAACTACACCCCTTTATTTAGCCTACACATTATAGCATAAGTTTTTTAAAAATGCAATAGTTTTTTGTTTATTTTTTATTTTACATT
>JAZQRP010000099.1:0-36276 GCA_045629685.1 Candidatus Aphodosoma sp.
CTCTTCGGTGGTGCTATCCACGTGGCTGGTGCTGTGAAATCAAATAAAATCAAGAAAACTGCTACTTCCGACTGGATGGAAATCGAGAAACAACGTGGTATCTCGGTTGCTACTTCGGTGATGGGATTCGAATATCGCGACTTCAAAATCAATATCCTCGACACCCCTGGTCACCAGGATTTCGCTGAAGATACTTTCCGTACGCTCACTGCTGTTGATAGCGTTATCATCGTGGTGGACTCGGCTAAAGGTGTCGAAGCGCAAACTCGCAAATTGATGCAAGTCTGTACAATGCGCAAAACGCCAGTGATGATTTTCGTCAACAAGATGGACCGCGAAGGAAAGAACCCATTTGACCTTCTCGACGAGCTCGAAGCTGAACTCGGCATCAAGGTGCGCCCTCTCTCTTGGCCTATCAACTCGGGCATGAAATTCAAAGGTGTTTACAACATATATCAAGACAAACTCAACCTCTATACTCCTAACAAACAAAAGGTTTCGGAGACTATCGCTGTTGACATCAACTCAGCAGAATTCGATGCTATGGTAGGCGAAGACGATGCTGAACAACTCCGCAACGATATCGAACTCATCGATGGTGTATATGACCCATTCGATGTGAAGGACTACTTGGCTGCCGACGTGGCACCTGTATTCTTTGGTTCAGCACTCAATACATTCGGTGTGAAAGAGTTGCTCGACTGCTTCGTAGATATCGCGCCAGCACCACTACCAGTAGATGCTGTTGAGCGCACAGTGGACCCACACGAAGAGCCATTCACAGGCTTTGTGTTTAAAATCCATGCCAATATGGACCCTAACCACCGCTCTTGTATTGCCTTCGTGAAAATCTGTTCGGGTAAATTCGAGCGTAACGTCAACTACAAACACATGCGTCTTGGCAAACAGTTCCGTTTCTCTGCTCCTACTGCCTTCATGGCTCAAAAGAAAGAGACTGTGGATGAAGCATACGCAGGCGACATCATCGGTTTGCCTGACACAGGTAACTTCAAGATTGGCGACACCCTCACTTCAGGCGAAAACCTACACTTCAAAGGATTACCAAGCTTCTCGCCAGAGATGTTCAAATACATCGAGAATGCCGACCCTATGAAGACTAAACAGCTCCAGAAAGGTATCGACCAACTCATGGGCGAAGGTGTGGCTCAGGTGTTTACTCACCAAAACAACAACCGCAAAATCATTGGTACTGTAGGGCAACTCCAATTCGAAGTAATCGAATACCGTCTCCTACACGAGTATGGCGCACAATGCCGTTGGGAGCCTATGTCGCTCTTCAAAGCATGCTGGATTGAGTCGGACGATCCAGCCGAACTCGAAAACTTCAAACGCCGCAAATTCCAATATATGGCAGTTGACAAAGACGGCCGCGACGTATTCCTCGCCGAGAGCGGATACCTACTACAAATGGCACAATCCGACTTCCCAAAAATCCGCTTCCACTTCACATCAGAATTCTAAAACAAATCAATACAAAAATAGGCTGCACCAATTTGATGCAGCCTATTTTTATTGTCAAGACTTATTATTCTTTCACAAATTTAAATGATTGAGTACCAGCCGTTGTTGAAATATTAACAACATACACACTAGCCGTCAAAGAACTGATGTTTATTTGACGAGTCAAACTATTTTCTGATGTACTATTAGCCATAACTGAAGTAACCATACGACCATCCACAGAATAAACCTCAATAGAAGCATTTTCAGGTGCATCTACATAAATAAATTCTGCTGCAGGATTAGGCCATACCCTCACACCATCACCAACTACTTGCTCTACATTGATAGGCACATTACCAAAATAAATATTCTCTATAAATATTTCTCCCTCAAAGGCATTAGCAGGATGACCTGTCTTTTCAATAGCAATTGAAGACAAATACCATTGCTTACCATCAGCAGGAAGTCCCTCTACTTTAACATTATAAATATACCAATTTATATTATTTAAAGTTAACAAATCAACATAAACCGAATCTGTTGAGTCTTCATTGACATATTTCAATTGAAGCTTATTATGAGTAAAATCACCTTTCAAAGGCATAGCCAATTCCGTGCTATTTTCAACTGCAATAGGAGAAGTCAACGAATATTCAACTATAGCCTCATCCTTATCAAACGTATAAGTCAATTTATTAGATTTCGCAAACAAATATTCTCTATTTTTATTTGTTACTGAGACTTTAGCCGATTCAACCCCAACACTTTGTTCTCCTTCATAAACAAAAGCAACAGCAGAACAATTCAAAACTTTCTCCAATACAGGCTCAGTAAATTGGATTGGAATAAATGGTATCTCACGCTTTTCTCTAATAGTAATTCCCTCTTGATTTTGCACATACTCATCTATTACTAATCTATACATCTCTCCACTTTTAAGATCTTCAGACACATCAAATCTATACGACCCATAATCCCCAACTCTATTCCATTGCTGAGTACGAGGGGTTTTATCCAAAACAGAACCCTGTGCATCAACAACATAAATACGATCCATACACTCCAAACTATTTAATTTCGTATCAAACATCAACAAAAACGAAGGTCTAATAGTAGTTTTTGCATCTACTACAGGCGAAGTCGCTAAAATATTAAGCCTATCATACGATTTGGTCAAAAATTGAGAGACATACTCTTCTTGCAACGTATTTTCATATAATGTATCAGGATGAGCTGCAGTAGTTGCAATACGCACTGTATAAAGAGTATTACCCCTGAACGGATGTGTTGGAGTAAACACCAAACGCCGTCCATAATTTTCCCACGCAAAAATACCTTCGATAGCTGGCTCAATCGAAACTGCCGCCTCTGTCACCTCTTGATCCATACTCCAATTCCAATCAATAACAATAGATGTAGCACAATCAATAGAATCAGTCACATTATTTGCTGGTGAAAAAGCAACAACCTCTGGCGGTGTAGTACGTATTTCTAACAAATCAAATGTCACATACGTTGTTACATCAGCATTTACTTTAACCTCTTGCTTACTTACATGATAACCTTCTTTTGAAATCTCAACCTCATAATTCCCAGGTTGCAAATTACTAAACAACCAAAAACCATTAAAATATTCATCAGTTTTATAGCGTCGAATAGTATCCCCATTTTGAATCAATTTAACATCACTACCATTAAGAGGCATAAAAGCATCGCGTGTTCCTCGACAATAATACTTTGACTGCCCCCCATTTTCAACTGATTTAAATGCCTCAGCATTTACTATTGATATAAATTTATCACGCACATCACCGGCAATATTACCAGTTTTCAAAGTACGACCTTTATAATAATGCACAAACGCATGTAAAAAATGCCAAGCCTCTAACCAACGATATTCATGATTCATCAGACGATATGTCTCTGGAGCATAATCATGCATACGACCTTCAGAAATCACACCTGGAGTAGTCAAATCTCGAAGCACACCATAACCATTACTCCACCCCATAACATCACGAGCAAATGTTTTATCACCACGAAGTTGCATAGCATTAGTCCATGGCACAAGAGTTAAAGAACGAATATTATCACCTATCATCTTACTCACCGCTCGTCCTTCTGCATTATTTACCTCTGTTACTACATGCTTATAACCTTCCAAATCATCTCCAAGATCAACTCCCGAATATAACATCAAAGGATAGTTAGATGGATTACCTGCATTTGAGTGTATAGAAAGCATGAAATTTGATTGAAAAGCATTACTTTCTGCAACAATTTCAGATAAATTACGGTCATCTTCCGTACGATTCAACGTACGCGAAATCATAAATTCCCAACCATCTTCACCTGGAATTTGATTCAAAGAATCAAGCATGTGATAAAGTATTAAACCTTTATCGAGGTTACTTGAAGACTCCCAAAATGCCAATGTGTCAAGATTAGAAGTTACTTTCCCGTATGGAGGAAGAGGTTGATAACGATCATCACTATCCCAACCACCATGACCAGGATTTATATAAATCTTAGTTGTCCCTTGTGCAAATACGACAAATGCCACAAGAACTAAAACGAATGTAAATAAAAGCTTCTTCATAAAACAAATTATTTTGTAAACTATTTAATTCTCAATTTTATAGTATGCTTAGTATTATCTAATGTAAAATACTCCACATACGGTTTATTTGCACATGGATATAGTGCAACCTCCTCTTCTGTCTCAATCAATATTCTCTCCCCTGTCTTAATATCAACAACCACAAGCTCAGATTTAATAAACTCAACCCCATTATCTTCATCTATCATTCCAACAATATATCTATTATCCCACCAACTAATGGCGTGCACATCACGCCCCAAATTATATTTCACCTCTCCTTTCAAATCACAAACAAAAACACCTTGATCCGAAGCATTAAACAATAGATGTTTCCCATTTGGAGACAATTCAGTCCAAATATAAAGAGAATTTCTATCTATATTTATTGGATCAAACTGTGCTAAAACTTTACTATTTCTTTTTACTTCAAAATATTTCAAATGATTAACTACCTCTAACTTTCCATGTTTCATTTTTCGCTCACACGCCTGCGATATATTACCTCTGTAAGGTTCAGAAACTTTACATCGAACTTCTACCTTTTGTGCAAACACACATAAAACGAAACAAAAAAACAATACCACAAAATATATTCTCCGCATAAAAGAGGTATTTATAACAATTATAATCTTTATACGTCTACCACAATTACTGTAAATTTCGATAAAAATACTAAAGGGTGGGCAGAAACCCACCCACCCTTTATATTAATAATGATAAATATCTATCTTATTTAACCATGACTTTAGCAACACCTTCAGCTGTGCGAACTATATAAGCACCAGCGCTAAGGTTGCCATTAAGCATTGTTACATTTTGACCAGTCACTGTGAAAATTGCTTCAATTTCAGAATCAGCAACGATAGTGCTATTTTCTACCCAAATATTGAAATTCAATTCTACATTTTCAACTGGAGTTTCGCCTTCAATAGTCATAGTATATGAACCATAACCATTTTCAGCAGTAAATACATAGATGTCAACAGCAGTACCATCTTCATTAGGACGAGCAAATGAAGTTGCAACACGTTGAGGATTAGAGATATTACCCATACCTGCCATTGGGAATTCCCACAATTGAGTCATATCCTTAAACTCACGGTCTTCATTAGCAAATCTATACAAAACAAATGTTGAAGGAGCTGTACCATTACCTACAGTGTTATCACCAGCGATAATGAGATAATATCTGCCATTAACTTCAAATTCAGTTACACCATTGTGTCCTGCAGAACGGGCTACATCTTTAGCACCAATTGTAAGAGCATCCGCTTCGTGAGACTCATCAAATGCATCCAACAAGTTACCATCTGGGTCAAACAACATTGGGTATGTAGAGAAACCATCTACGTAGAACTGATCGTCTTCGATAGGACAAATTACAGGAGCAGTACCTAAATTGTCACCTTCTTCGCCAAAACCTAATTTAATAATATTAGTTTTTCCGTCCCATTTACCATTTTTAATATTCCAGTAAAGAGCATGTTTACCAATTGTTGTTGAAGAACCAGGAACAACTGACATAATAGTTGCATCAGCATTAATATCACCATAAACACCAATACGATCTAAACGAATAGCTTTATAAACTGAATCAGGGAATTGATTTTTCAACCATTGATTTGTATCTGTAGCAAGGTCAATAATAAGTTTACCAACACCTGTTTCAAGGTCAACACTCCAAACTTGGAATGGATCGCCTGTAGTTGGAAGGTTAGATGTGATAGCATTACCTGCATTATCGAGTTTAAGGTCTGTATAAGGACCAAACAACCAATTTCCTTTTACATCTTTAAATATATTATCTGCAAAAATTACTGGTTCAAGCATTTTACCTGTTTTTGCATCTACGCGAACAAGTTTTGGTTTTTCAGTTGGAGTATTAGCATTACGATAAGCGAAATAGAGGGTGCCTCCTTTTTCTACTACCGAACGAGAACCTTCTGCCATTGGGTTTGGACGGTTATCATTCCAGTTATTGAGATTTACAGAGTACATCCAATTGCTTTCCAAGTTATATTTAGCTACACCAATTTCTACTTCTGGATATTCGTATGGATCTTTAGCTGCTACTGCTGCTGCTTTAATCCAAGCCTCTTTACCACGAAGTTGAATGTTTTTATTATAAATACCAAGAACGGCTTTCAAAGAAATTTTTGTACCTACAGGATATTTATCTTCAGTAATACCTTCCCATTTATAAAGAGCTATTTCATTGAAACCATCTGTGATATATGGATCTTTATAATTACCTTTATAACCTGAAATAGTAATACCTTCGATATATACTAATTCATTAAGATAAGTTTTGTAATTTTTCAAAGAATCGGCATATAGAGCAGAAATAAGAACAGTTTGAGCTCCATATTCTTTACCTTCTTCTTTTGAAACTATAGCGTTAACAGTATCAAGAAGCAATTCAGGAGAACCACGATAAATAACTTTTTGACCTGCAAGAGTAACAAAGTCACCTTCTTTTAAATCATTTTTACCATAGCAAAGAATACCTGCTGTAGCATCTTGAATCCAGAAATTAGTGCCAGCTACGTATGTAACTGTACCTTGAACTTTTGTTGCTGTTGAATCTTCAAGAGCAATTACTTCCTTAATAGATGGAATATATTCTACATAATTAGCATAAAGGGTAACGTCGCCAGTACCTTTAACAAAAGTTACTTTTTCTCCTGAAAAATCAGCAGCTTTGTACCAACCTTCAAATGTAAAACCATCTTTGTAAGGAGCATTCAAAACAACAGAGTCACCTGCTACATATTCTTCTGGATTAACAAAACCAGCTTTCCATGTTCTTTGGAAATAGCTGATGTCACCAGCTAAAGTATAGTCAGCAGATACTGGCCAAGATGCACGTACGGTGTTTGAGAAAAATGCAGCCAAGTTATAACGCAAATAAGTTGCATTTGAAGATGGGAGGGTTTTTTCTTGTTCTGTACATTGATAATCCAAGTAAGTAATCAACCAACCAAAATCAGCTTTAAATGCAGAATCTTCTAGAATAGTAAGATCCATGTTACTTGCTTGAGTAGGAATACCTTTAGTGAAATCTGCAAGACTATCCAATGGAGTCCATACGATAGCTGTGTCTTTAAAGTTATTCCAAATAGCATTTAAATGTTCATACATGTCTTGTTTGTTTGCCCAACCATAATTGTTGGTAACACCACCATTAAGCTCATAAGTAATTTTACCTTGAGCAAAAGTCACAAGACTAATAGCCAATACGGCCACTAAAAGAGTAAACTTTTTCATAGTTATAAAAATTTAAGAAATTAATAGTTTGTGTCTCTTTGTTGTCGTAAACTCGTACGGCATGAATTTGACACGTTAATAAATATAAATTAAAATTTGATTTTTTCTAAAAAAGTGGGTTTAAGCATTTTTTTTGCTTGGCGGTTTTCTTGCTTGCACCTTGCTTGCACCTTGCTGTTTGGTAGGGAGAGGATTTTAATGTTGTACAACATGTTTTAGTGTAATATTTCCTACTTCGATTATATAAATTCCATTTGCAAGATATGGCAATTGAGTAGTTTCGGCAGTCTGCCCATTATCTAAAAGATGTCCCGTAATGGAATAAATATTATACGTTAGATTCGCTGGCGCATGTAGTATATTTTTCACAATAAAAATATCGTCTAAGTAAATTGTATTCTCTGCTGTATTGACCTGATTATATACTATCTTTATAACTTTTGAAAAGTCAGTATGTCCGGACTCTGTTTTTAATGTCGCCACTCTGATATAATACTCTCCACTTTCTAAGTTATCATATTCAACTGAGTAAACGTTCATTCCTGAGGTTTTTACTTTTGTTTTCCTATTAGGGAATGATTCTAATGCAGCTACTTCAAATCTAAATCCATTATTAGGAGTTTCGCCAACTTCAACTCTCAAAATTAAATCATTGATTGTATCGCCATCTCGTGGTGATATTATTTCAGGAGCTACCATCACTACGTCTTCTGTTGTAAACATTATTACTTCTGAGGTTACATTAATTATAGAAGAGTGCGCTTTGATGCGAACGTAATAGTTTTGATTATATTTTAATATGTCTTTAGGTATTGTGATTGTAGTATCTGTTGTTGTTGCAGAATAAACAATTTCATTAGATGCAAAGGTATTAAATGTAGATACTTCACAAATGTATGTGGTGCCATTGCCAATATTATCCCATGTAATAGTCGGTGTTACAGAAACTATTGCACCTGCTCCCATAGGATTTGTGATAGAAAACATGTTGCCCATAAAGCATCTTGATTCAGACCAATTACTTTTGGCATTAGCTACATTAGCTTTTACTCTCCAATAAGTTCTACGAGTTCCGTCTATTTTTGCAATACTTTGTGTCGAAAAAACGGCAGAATCTACCTGACAAGTGGCTATAAGCGAGTCAAAATCGCTATCATAAGATAGTTCAACAATATAACTCATTGCATCTTTCATCGGGAGCCAATTAAGCCTGGTCGGAAGAACTATATTTGCCTCATCAGATGGTGATATCAATTGAGGGGTAACATCGGCTTGCAATTCTTCTCCCAAAAAACGAGGCGCAAATTCGTTCGCATATCCATCAATTACTGTGACTGCAATAGAATGAGTATCAGACGATATACCTTGTGGCAATTCGTATGAAGTTGTATAACTCATACCTAAAAGGTATTTGGTAGTAGCTATTGCCAATGGATTATTACGCTCTGCTTTGGGAATTGCATAAATACCATAACGAAGAGTTTTATCATCTTTCCATGTTAAAGTTTGCCCTGATAAATTTATGTCAGTTACCATTTCTTGATCCTCTACACGATACCAAGTGAGTGTAGGAGGCAAAGCATAATGAGAATACACGGTCGATGTTAACTTGTTGATAAAGCCTTTTGTTGATAATTTATTTGTAGAGAAAAAGACCATTCCTGGTGCATTTTCTTTTGCCGACTCACGATTTATTACTATTTCATCAACAGTTTCTTGAGGATAGAATGTAGCTCGCATCATCACATCTTGACGTTCTGGCGCACGAGCAAAAACTAAATTTTCATTATAATGATCTTCTTCGTTATGTTCTACGACTTTAGATGGCTCGCTTTTCAAATCTGACAAAGAGCAACTTACATAATTATGACGTCCAAATTTATGTACTACATCACCCCACCAAGGCACAATACGCGAATAATCAGCTGATGCCCCTATTGGCCAATAAACTTGAGGTGAAATATAATCAATTATGTGTTGTGAAATCCATGCGATAGGATCTGAATAAATTCCATTATACTGCCAATCAGATCCTGAAGGACAAGGTTGTACTCCATAACTATCAGCTACAAAATTATCTGTGCAAGCTACACCTGCAGGACTAATTCCAAAACGAACCCATGGTTTACGTATTTTAATGGCATTATAAACATCTTTTACCATTAAATTAACTTGATGACGACGCCAATCTCCTCGACTAAGACCATCAGGATTATATTTATCATACTGCGCTTGATCTTTATCATTAGTCATACCTCCATTAGGATAAAAATAATCATCGAAAACGATACCATCAACATCATATTTATCAAGGATGTCAATCACAATATCAACTATTCGCTGACGAACTTCAGGAATACCAGGATTGAGAATTACATTGCTTCCACATTCTAATAACCATTCAGGATGGGTATTGGAATAATCAGCAGGCAACTTGCCGTATGTAGCCTCACTTGATGCATAACGATAAGGATTTATCCAAGCATGGCACTCTATACCTCGTTTGTGACACTCATCTATTACAAATTGCAATGGATCATAGTTAGGAGTTTTACCTCGTTCACCACAAAGGTATTGACTCCAAGGCTCGTATTCCGAATTATAGAATGCATCTGAAAATCCACGAACTTGAAAAAAACATACATTCATATTAGCCTCTTCATAACGATCAAGAAGCGTAATCATCTCTTCTTTTTGACTCTTCTCAGCCGACTCTGTATTATCACGCGATGATGGCCAATCTATTGCCCATACAGTAGATAACCACGCTCCACGAAACTCACGCTTAGGAGAACTAGAGTGCTGAGCTTCTAATTCAATACAGAATACAGAATACAGAATACAGAATATTATGAATAGTGCTTTTCTCATAAGAGTCACTTCTATAGTTTTAATAAGCTACTTATAACTTCTAAATCTTAGAACAATTTACTTGGATTTGGATTAATAGTTACTGCGTATGCTTCGACATCTTCAACTAAATAATGAAGATTATCTGTCGCAGGGTCGTAATAAACAATACCTGATTTAACACTTGAACTACCAGAACGTAATGCAAAATAAACACGCCCTGTAACTTCATCCAAGGCTAACTGCGTAATACCAACAGGTTCATCTGGTGCTGCGCCTTCTGTTGCTTTGTTTGTTGCATCTGGAATTTTTTGTGTACACCCATTTTTATCTTCAAAATATTTCGCATAAGGGGCTAAAGCATTAGCTTCCTTTATAGATTCAAGTTCAGAAATACTTAATTTGTAAAAACCTTCGCCAGTACCCCAAATAGCTAAGAAAAAATCTTGTGTTGCTGCATTATAAGCAAAAGATTTTGGGAACGATGTACCCAAGCTTGTCAACAAACTTCCAGAAGATGGTGCTGGTGCTTTATCATCTGCTGCGGCAAGAATATCTTCTGCCTTAAATCTCCAAATACCACGACCATTAAATGTTTTTCCCCAATAATACGTATCATCCACTTTAATAAGGTTTGAAGAAATTGCACCATAAGAAAGACCTTTTCCGTAATAGCCAAGAGTATTATTTTGCACCCAATAAGGAAATGCTGCTGCAGAATAAGTTGCATTACGAGTAGAAAGTGGTACTGTAATCAAACCTGTATTACGATCAGAATAGTACAAATTACCATTTTCTATATATCCAAAAAATGGATCTTGAAATGCCGGACCTCCAACATTACTAATCATAGTCTCAATTGAGGATGCATCTTTAGCTAAAATAGTAATTTGACCATCACCCAAAACTCCATCTATATCATTTATATAATAGAATTGCTTACCAGCATCTAAACAATAAAGCTTATCCTCATGACAAAGAATATTAAACATGTGTTGCCCAGAAGACACACCCATATCGTATGGTTCAATCATAACCCCCTCTGTTGGCTCTGACGGAATTTTAACTGCCATAATATTACCCTCTACTACTGCATAATAAAGCGTAGGAGCAAGTGTATCTAATGCTACTTGAACATTTTTCTTAACAACTTCAAGATTGCGTCCACCAAGAACAACTTGCAAACTAACAGTCTGAGAACCTACTTTTGCAAACTTCACTTTCCCTAACTCTTCTGGCAAACCTACAAATGAAGCCACTGGTTCACCAGCTTCATTTGTTGTCCCTTCTGGGAATGCCCATTGATATTCAACCTCAAGATTGTCTGGGTTAGGCAACTCTACTTCAAAAGAAATATATGATGTCATAACTTCACAAAGCGAATCTTCTTGAATCAAAGTCACAATAGGCCTAATATCAGAAATATAAATTTCATTAGATTTAGTAACACCATTAGCCCTAAGTGTAACCACATAGCTACCTGCTGTTGTAAATTTATGTTTTATAGTGTCACCTATAACAACTTCACTGCCATCACCAAAATCCCAAACGCAATCAGTATTTACTTCTACTGTAGGATAGAATTTAATAGTAGCACCAACATAATAATCGAGTTGATAAATGGAATCACTTACTTGGTAAGTAAAATTGAGTTTTTCCTCTGGAAGTTCTTCAACTTCTGGGATATGATCTTTACATGCTGTAAAATTAATTGTGAAAAAGCACAATAATAAAAGTTTAAATATATTTTTCATAGTGCTTATTTTTTTAATTAAGATTTATAGTTGTAAGTTTAGTTAGCCCCGCAATTCCTTTTGTATCTAAGCACTTAAGTTGTGCATTGATAAGATAACTACGAGAATAAGAAATATTTAAGTTACCAGCACCATCATCAATCAAATCCTCAAAAGAAAGGGTCTGAAAAAGAGAATCAAGTGGAGCTGGAATCACATGATCTACAAAATGCGAATATTCTGTTTGTGAATTTTCATCAAAAGAAACTGTTACATATGGCTTAAATAAATCTGCATTCCAAATAGAATCTATAGCTACAAGTTTTGCAAAATCTTTATAGGCTGCATCTGGATTAGAAACAAGATAAGTATAAAGACTATCTTTAAAATCCTTCATGAAAGATTCTCCAAAATTTGCAATAGCTTTTTCTTCAGTAAACTCATCTCCACCCCATTGTACTCGACCTAACGTATTTGAAGTAGGAAAAGCATCATTAAATTTATAAGCACGTTCAACGGAATTATAATTTTCTTCTTTATGCTTAAATGTTTTTATACACGTAGATATACGTTGTACGTTAGTAATTTCTGATGCTATTGTATAAGGAGTAGAAATCACCCAAGGGGCAGAAACGTTTTTACTAACAGTTTCATGCACATCATACCAAACTTCAAGATGCGAAATAGGAGTTTCTTCTTCTGTAGTATAATATTGAACAGAAAAAGCAACATCAGACCCTGCAGAAACAACAGTGTTAGGCACATTCCAATGAACTTGTGGTGCCATCTCACCAACAAAAAAATTCTCATCCATTTTGTCGTGCTTGTCACAACTTACAAAAGCAAGAGCAAGCAAACCGAAGATTAAATATTTCAAATTATATTTCATATCACTATCATTTTAATATGTTAATACTTATTTATTGAACAAATTTGGATCAGAATACATCCATTCACCATCACCATAATTAGTAATTGCATCAGTATTACCTGGTTTTTGCCAAATCATACGATTACGCATCCAATCTGGATTTTGATAAATTCCAAGACGCTTAAGCTCTGTACTATTATATTTTTCCTCTGTTTCTGGGTCAGCTGAAATACGATTCATCCAAGCATTAGCAGAAAGCTTAAATTGGGTTCCCTGATCTTTACCCGTATTCCAATGAGGTTCATAAATATTAAAAGGACGAGATAAAACTACTTTTTCAGTAAAATTAGATTGTGAAACATTTGCTTTCTTAGAATTAAATACATTTTCAACATCATATACATAAACATTATCATACTGAATACCATTCAATGACGAACTATAATTATAACGACGAACGTCACACCATTGTTCTGGTTGAAGATACATTGCTACATATTTTTGCTGCATAATATGAGCTATTGAAAAATCAAAAGCTGGTATGCGTAATTCTTCAAATATAGATAAACGCTCTTCTTCTACAATCCCCAAATTTCCATACACACCATAACGTTTGAAACTCGCCTCCACAGCTTGTAATGTGATATCACGAGCTAATGTTTTTTGTTTCATCCAATACAATGCTTCTGCTTTAGCAAATAACAATTCCTCTTCTGTAATGAATGCTATATAACCATCATCTTTCGTATATGGATTAGTCTTACTTGTGGTACAATACAAATCTGGGAAATAATCAGCTTTATAATCTGTTCCATAAATAACATCCATTCCAATATTATTTTTCAATGAACGAAGTGATTTTGTTTTATTTGCATCCCCACGAGGTTCCATCATACGATCAGCTCTTGGATCAAGAGCGTACATCGAAACCTTTTTCTTTTCATCATCTGTAGCCACACCGTTATCTATAAACTCAAACGAACGAGGCGCAAAAGGCGTTGCCCCTGGATAAAAACCTAATATAGCTGCCATAAACTCAGATGGCACAGCTGATGTCAACAAGTTTTCACGAGCTTGAGCCCAACCAAGATTCATTTTTGGCTGCGTTGGTCCCCACATACAACATTGTTCAGGAACATTACCTCCATCAAATTTATAAATTGGTTCTGTCCATGAAGGGTCACTCAATGCTGCATCTACTGCATCAATAATGGCTTGACATTTATTAAGGTCTTGATTAGGAATTTGACGAAGCATCACACGGGCATAAATAGCTTTTGTGAAAGCACGCCACTTACCAAGGTCACCCGCAAACATTCGATCTTGACTAGCATCAATAATCCCATTTGTTGGACAATTAATCCACTCAGGGTCATCATATAATTTAAGTAATTCTTCTAATTCTGTTTGAATATACTCATAAACATAACTTTGATGATCATAATGTGGCGAACCAGTACGATCCTCCACTTTTTCAGAATACGCAAAAGTTTCTCGCAATGGAATATCACCAAAAATATCAGTTGTCAAAAGAAGCGAATGAAGACGAAGTGTTTTAGCAATAAGAATATAGTTACGCGCATTCTTTGCCTCGGCATCTTCTATAAGATAAGTTGAATTTACACCTACGTCAATATAACAACGACGCCATTGAGGGTGACGATTTGCGGTAAGCCATCCCCCCCAACCATTTTTATATGGATATGAAGATGTTGAAGCCTTCCCTGTCGTTGTTAACGATTGAGCTATATAAATTCCATATTCTGCACAGTCATAAACATGCTGAGTTGCATAAAAAAGCAAAGATGGCAACACTACATCACAAGTAACCGTAGTTGGATTATCTGGAGACGTGTTAACATCTAACCATTTCTCGCAACTATTCATTGAAGTCATTAATACCACCGACGCCAATGCTATATATAATACTTTCTTCATAATTATAAATATTTAGTAGCGAGTCAAAAATCTCGAGTTTCTAAACCCTAAACTTCAAACTCTAAACTTTATTAGAATGTCAATTGAAATGAAACGTTATAACTACGAGTTGCAGGTACTGCATAATTATCAATACCAGCAGAACCTGTACCAGCAGCTCCTACACTTGCATTAGCTTGAGGATCCGAACCTGTATAACGAGTTATAAGAAACAAATTATTACCAGTAAACGAAAGTTTAATACCTTCAATACCTTTCACTTTTTTAAGCAACGAAGAAAAATCATAACCCAATGTTACATATTGCAAACGAATATAAGAACCATCTTCAAGAAAGTTTGATGCCACATTACCATATCTTTCTGAAATGGTTATCGCATCAAGTACAATAGGAGTTGTGTTTTGCTCATAAATTGGATTACCATCTGCATCTGTACCTGTTTGGACAACTCCATCCCAAACTACTTGACGACCACGATAGTATGCTACAGAAGGGTGCATACCATTACTCCACAAACCACGACCTGTTACATTAACAACATCACCTCCAAGACGGCCATCAAACAAAGCACTCAATGACCATCCTTTATATTTAACCGTTGTACTAAGACCTGCCATAAAATCTGGTTCACGATTACCAATCAAAAGACTCTTACCTGGGTTAATTTGCGGATATCCATTTTCATCACAAATAACTCTGCCATCATCTGTACGAAGATAATCCGTACCAACCAAACTTGTAGTTGAACTACCTTTATAACCTACAGGAAATATATCACCATATTGAGTTCCTTGAATATAAGGAAGATCATCTGGAAGATCAACAACAACACCACGATTCAAACCAAAGTTAAATGCTGCAGTCCACGTCCAATTACTATTTTTGATAATATCTTGTTCCAAAGATATTTCCACACCATGATTCTTAACCGAGCCCTCATTACGAGTTTGAAGCACATAACCTGCTGTAACAGGCACACGCACTGTCACGATTTGATTATCTGTTTGAATTGAATAATAAGCCACATCCAAACGAGTACGTCCAGCAAAGAAACGAATATCAAGACCAACCTCCCATGAAGTAGACATCTCTGGTCTCAAATTAAAACCAGTTGAAAATGACGGATTATAAGAATAACCTCCATCTGGCAATGTCGGATATTGACCAAAACGACGGTCAAAAAGATAAGCAGGTGCATCTTTACCTACCATTGCCCAGTTTCCACGCAACTTCAAATAAGAGAACCAATCATTTTTAGTATCTGTCATACCAGGAATCAACTCCGACAACGTAACACCTCCAGTAACCGATGGATAAAAATATGGCGAATATTCATAAAGGAGAGTTGAAGTCCAGTCCCAACGACCAGTTACAGACAATGAAGCCAAGCCTTTATAATCAGCTCTAAGTTCACCAAACACACCAGCCCAACGACGTTTACTATGACTTACACTAACATCTGACGGAAGTATTTGTTCCACATTCGATATACTATATACGCCTGGCACAATAAAATTACGCCCATCAATACTATTAGAAAGACCTGTACGTTGCTTCACCTCTGCACCTAGCATAACATCCAAAGCAAATTCACTTGGAAGATCAACATGATAACTTGCATTGAAATTTGCAGTCAACAAACGACTCAATGACGAGCTATTACTATATGAACCAAAAGAAGATTGATTTGCAGATGCCACTTGACTTTCTGTCAAATAAGGATGTGTCAAAAATGTTTCCAAATCATTGTTTTTTTGTGAGTCTGGAACAAAATTTGTGTCACTAAAACGTGGAACTACATAACCATCGTATGAATAATTATTTTGGTCCATACTTACGCGTGCAGTAAGATTAAACCCTTTTACAGGAGTTGCTGTAATATAACCAGAAAGGATTGTACGTGTACTAACATTAACACCTTCATCCATATAACGACTCCACAATGGACTATATGGCGAATTTTCTTTATCTTCAGTAAAATACAAAAAACGAATATCGCCAGACTCTGTTTTATAATTTCTAATATCATCATTGATAGGCCAAGAATAAATACTAGAAATACTACCTGCTCCTCGAGATTTATTATATGTAATATTAGCATTAACACCCGCCTTTATATATTTATTAGGTGTATATGTAGCCTTAACCATCGCCGTAACTTTTTGCAAATAATCATTTGGCACAATACCATCATTATTTGAAAATGAAACCGACGACAACGCCTGAAATTTATCGCTACCACCAGAAAGAGAAAAATCATATTTATGATACAATCCAAAATCATTAAAGAAATTTCTCACATTATCATACAATTGATCCCCAGGCATTACCATAGGACCCCATCCATTCCTAGATTGCTCACGATAAAAACCATTTGAACCAGGTAAATATTTCTGTTGTACACTAATCAAATTAGCTGGAGTATCAAATTGAACACTTGCATTAAATGTTGTAGAAAGCTTACCTGCCCTCACCTGTTTTGTGGTAATCATCAAAACACCAGAAGCCGCTTCTTGGCCATAAAGAGCCGATGCTGCAGCACCTTTCAAAACCGTAATACTCTCAATATCATTAGGGTTTAAATCACCTACACCACCTGTTAATGGCATACCATCCAACACAATAAGAGGCTCATTACTTTGCGACAATGATGTCACACCACGAATAACTAGCTGCGAACCAGAGTTTGGCGAACCACCACCTGTTGTAACATTAACACCAGCCACACGACCTTGCAAAGCATTCAACACATTAGCCGATTTACCATCAGTCAACCCCTCTGCTCCCACATTTTGAACCGCAAAATTCAAACGCTTCTTCTCTTGAGTTACACCCATTGCCGTCACAACAACCTCTTCCAGCACCTCCGCATCCATTACAAGTGACACATTCTGCATCGCATTTTTAATCACTATTTCCTGTGTCTTCATACCCACATACGAAACAACAAGAATCTGCCCCTTATCAGCAGTAATAGTATAATTACCATCAAAATCCGTAATTGTCCCATTTGTTGTACCTTTCACAAGAATAGAAGCACCAATAACAGGTTGCCCATCTTCCTTCGAAGTAACAACGCCTGTTACTGTCAGCGATTGTGCAAATCCTAATTGGACCATCATACACAACACCGCGATAATTAAGGAGATTTTTTTCATAAATTAGACTTTTAGTAGCGAGTAACAATACTCAACTCCTCCTTGTTATTTTTATAAATTTTTCATTCAAAAACTATCACCACACTCTCTAAACTCTCATCTCTAAACTATTTATTATATGCATCAATAGCCGCTTTCACCTCTCCATGCATAAGAAGAAGATTTTTAGCTTGATCGTATGGCAAACCAAGTTCCTCTATAATCATACGAGTTCCACGGTCAACCAATTTAGCATTCGACAATTGCATATTAACCATCTTATTACCCTTAACACGCCCCAACTGAATCATTGTCGTTGTCGTAATCATATTAAGAATAAGCTTTTGAGCTGTACCCGATTTCAAACGCGTACTACCAGTCACAAACTCAGGACCAACAATTGCCTCTATCACAATATCAGCCTCCGCCGCAATAGGAGTGTCAGGATTACACGAAACCGAAGCCGTCAAAATCCCCCTTTCACGAGCACGACGCATAGCACCAATCACATATGGAGTCGTACCCGAAGCCGCAATACCCACAACAACATCCTTATCACAAATATTACGATCCAAAAGCTCCTGCCAACCCCTCTCAAAATCATCCTCAGCATTCTCCACCGGATTACGAAGTGCATGTTCGCCACCAGCAATAAGACCTATAACAAGCGTATTAGGCATACCAAAAGTCGGCGGAATTTCCGATGCATCAAGCACACCAAGACGTCCACTCGTACCAGCACCCATATAAAAAATACGCCCCCCCTTCTTCATCCTTGGCACAATCTCCGACACCAACTTTTCAATAGCAGGTAAAGACTTCTCCACCGCAAGAGGAACCTTTCTATCCTCCTGATTCATACTATACAACAACTCTCCAATCGACATTTTGTCCAAATCATTGTAAAGCGAACTCTCCTCTGTTATCTTTTCAAAAGCCATAATTATATCAAATTACTCTTTATTAGTTACTAAGTACTCTTTTACTTATGATACTCCACAAGTCCAACTATAGGATTTTGCATCACCCCGCCCAACCTAACACCACACACACTCGCAGCCTCCCGCAACTCAACATCAAAATAAAACGCAATCGAACCCACAAACCCAACTTCAAGCTCTTCCCACTCATCATACTGCTTTATATTTCTATCAAAAAACGCCTTAAACGCCTCAACAAGCAAATTATGAATATAAACATTATCCCGATGAACCAACATAAACTTCGTAAACTGAGCTAACCAACGATTAGGGAACGGCTGCTTATACACCCTATCAACAATACCCAAATAAGTCAAACCATACTCCACCGTCAACGCATCATAAATATCCTGTGGCATCTGCCTTTTAACCCAATCCGAAATCAACAACTTACCAAGCACACCACCCGAACCCTCATCACCAAGAATATAACCACCTGCATAAACACCCTTCACCAACTTTTCTCCATCATAAACACCCGAATTAGCACCAGTACCAAGAATACAAGCTATCCCTCTATCACTACCAAGCAACCCACGCGCAGCACCCAACATATCCGATGCAACCTCAACCCTCGACGCACCAACCACCACTTTCAACACCTCTTCAAGTGCTCTATTTTTCATAGGATCAGCACAACCAGCCCCATAAAAATACACATTCTCAACATCATTCCCACTTATTTGTGGCAACAACGTCTCATTCAATTGAACTGCAATCTCCTCTTCCGTCTGAAAAAAAGGATTTATCCCCACAGTTTCAAATCGCTTAACAATCTGACTACCACACGACAAACACCATGCTGTCTTTGTCGAACCACCATCCGCAATTAAATTCATTGATATAATATTACAATCTATCGCAAAGTAACAAAAAAAAAACAATATAACCAAAATTTAATCAAAAAAAATCACAAAAATAATTTTGCAATATCCTAAAAAATACATACCTTTGCGCTACAAAAACAACAAAAAAAAACAATACACACTCACAGTGTGTATTCAATCCTTAAAATTCCAAAACTTAAATATAGGATAGAGATAACTGCACCATAGGTGCACCCTACCCTAAAAATACACACTCTCATTGTGTATCCACAAAAAAAACGATACCCAAAAAACACAAAAATATGAGAACAAATCTTAGCTCACAAATCGTTCTATACCAAGTACCACAAAAGTACTACCAACCAAATTCCGCATTAGAACTATCCGGAATATCTCGATTCGAAAAAATAAAAACACACATTACCACCACCGCACAAGAAAGCAGCAAAACTGTAGCCCTCGAAATAGCAAACCTTATCCACCAAAAAGAACAAGAAGGCAAAAAATGTGTACTATGCTTCACAAGTGGCCGTTCTCCTATAGAAGTATTCAATGAACTCGTACGCCTTCACACCAACGAAAACCTCAGTTTCAAAAACGTAGTTATATTCAACCTTTTCGAATACTACCCACTCGACATCACATTCTCTCAAAGTTGCCTCAACCAAATAAAAACAAACCTCCTCGACAAAGTTGATATACTACCAGAAAACATACATTCCATCGACCCAACACTCAATCAATCCGAAATAGCACAACATTGCGCCGATTACGAACGCAAAATAAACGAACTCGGAGGTATAGACTACCAAGTCCTAGGCATCGGAGGAGTCGGAAACATCGGATTCAACGAGCCAGGCTCACAAGCATCATCACAAACACGCCTCATCCTACTCGACCCACATTCACGCAAAGAAGCAGTACACTTTTTCGGATCACTCGACAAAGTACCCGCAGGTGCAATCACAATGGGCATAAACACAATACTAAAAGCCCAACGCATTGCCCTCCTCGCTTTCGGCGAACACAAAGCTTCTATCATAAAAACTATCGTTGAAGGTCAAATGAGCGACCAACACCCAGCCTCTTTCCTTCAACTACATACAAACACAACTGTTTTCCTCGACATCAACTCTGCCAGCGCTCTCACTCGAATCTCATGCCCTTGGCTCGTAACCTCTTGCGAATGGAACGACAAACTAACACGTCGCGCCATCGTTTGGCTATGCCAAAAAACAGGAAAACCAATCCTCAAACTCACTAACAAAGACTACAACGAAAACGGACTTAGCGAACTCGTAGCCCTCTATGGTTCAGCCTATAACGTAAACATCAAAATATTCAACGACCTCCAACACACCATCACCGGATGGCCTGGTGGCAAACCTAACGCCGACGACTCCAACCGTCCCGAACGTGCATACCCATTCCCTAAACGAGTGATTGTCTTCTCTCCTCACCCCGACGATGACGTAATCTCAATGGGTGGCACACTCAAACGCCTAGTTGACCAAGGCCACGAAGTCCACGTTTGCTACGAAACATCAGGCAACATCGCAGTTGGCGACGACGAAATCATCCGTTTCATCGCATTCGTCAAAGGCTTTACCGATATGTTCGACCCTGGAAACAAAACAATTATAGCCAAATACGACGAAATACGCAAATTCCTCCTCGAAGAAAAAGGCGAAAACGACATTGACACCTTTGACGTTCGCATGCTCAAAGGCCTTCTCCGACGTGGCGAAGCCAAAGCTGCCTGCCGCTTCATGGGCGTACGCTCCAAAAACGTACACTTCCTCAACCTCCCATTCTACGAAACAGGCACTATCAAAAAAGGCGACCTCAGACGCCCTGATGTTGACATCGTAAAAGCCGTAATAGAAGAAGTAAAACCTCACCAAATCTATGTCGCAGGCGACCTTGCCGACCCTCACGGCACTCACAAAGTATGCCTCGATGCTGTCCTCGCTGCTGTCGACGAAGTAAAAGACGATGCTTGGATGCAAGACTGTCGCATTTGGATGTACCGTGGCGCTTGGATGGAATGGGAAATCGACCACATCGAAATGGCAGTACCACTCTCTCCTGAAGAACTTCGCGCTAAACGCAACGCCATCCTAAAACACCAATCACAAATGGAAGGTGCACCATTCATGGGTGGCGACGAACGCCTCTTCTGGCAACGTTCCGAAGACCGCAACAAAGCAACTGCCGACCTCTATTGCCAACTCGGTCTCGCTGCCTATGAAGCAATCGAAGCCTTCGTACAATACATCCCTATTCGATAAATTTTCTACTCCCCAAAAAAAATGAGACTATGCTATTTTACAACATAGTCTCATTTTTTTTATAATAAATCAAATCCTAAAAATAGAACGACAAATACAACTTACCACCAAGATTTTGAGTTCCCAATGTAAATGCTCTATACCCAGGACTAATTGTCTCAATACGTTCTTCACGCACATTATTAACAAGATTAAAGCCCTCAATACGAGCATACTGAGCTGAACCAAACTCCCATAAAGCATTCAAAAACACCTCACCACCTATTGAAAAATGAGAAGTAAAGAAACATTCAACTCCAACATGAGCTCCAACACCAACAAACTGATTTGAAGCTTCATTATACATATCAAGAATATAAGCCTCATTCCAATAAGATGGAGCATCAAATGTTGCTTGTGAACCCCAATCATAACGAGATGGAAGTTGATTAATTTCAGTGATAGCATTACCATAAGCAAAATGATAATTATTTTCACTAAAACCATAGAGAACATTCAAACCTACAAAACCTTGAATCCATCTATAACCACGACGATACTCTGCACCCAAAGCAAAAGAAGCACCAGTTGAATTATAAATCGCTTGATCTATAACTTCTTTTTCTGATAACGGATTTGTCATAAGAGCAGCATCATCTATACTATATTGCATATCTTTATAATGAGAATAAAGAACTCCAACATTAATGCGGGCTGCAATATTATCAGTAATCATATACTTACCCATAATAGATACCGACGGATTAACAAATGGATTTGAATTATATATAGGTTCACCTCCAAATGAACTATATGAATTACTTGTTGCACCATTAAAGAAATTACCAAAATATTCCAACATCGGCACAACATCAATACCTAAAGAAATATCGCCAGCTTGAGGCAAAACGAAATTCTTTTTTTCTTTTTTCTCTACACTTGCATCACCGCTTTGTGCAGGCAATGTGCCTACACAAAACAATAATGTCAACATGAGAGTTATAATTTTAAACTTATTCATAACAATAAAATTTAATGAATTAATTATTGATCTGTATAAGGATCCCATGAATAGTTACTCCAATTTGTCACAGCAGAGAGTGGTTGGAATAGTGATTTAACACAAGGTTCCTTAATTTCAATTGCATTACCTGCCATTGTATATGTATATGTACCATCAACAACACCTGAATCATAGAAATAACCAATTACTACCTCTTGATTTGCCTTATCTACTTCTGGATAATGAATAAATTTAACGCGATTATTATCATCATCCAAATCAGCAAGTGCACTAACAATCACATTAGTATAATCATTTTCTACATTTTCTACAGCAACAGCAACCGAATAAGCACCAGCTGAATTAGCCGCCACTTGGTAAGTTCTACCCATAATTTCAACTTCAATCATACGATATTTATCATTTTCCCATTGAGCAGTCCAATTGCCAGTATTATCTTTTTTCTCAATAGCACGTTTTGCTACACCTTTAACTGTAAGAACTTTATTGTAACCATCCACAATTTTATATTTTTGGTTAATCCATCCTGGAATATTATAACTCCAGAAATCAACAGTAGAATGATCTACAACTCGATAATATGTAGCTCTACGATTATACCAAGCATCAATATTTTCTTTATAGTTAGTGAATGAATTACCATAACGAACCGCTATTTTTTCTATATCTTGTGTATTAGGACGACGATAATGTTCAAATTCATATTCTTTATAAGCAATTCTATTAGTTACAGAATAAGAAGAAGGCATTTCATCATATTTCATACGAACATCAATAGAATAATTACCATCAACATCCGTTGCCCCAACAAACTCTGTTCCATTCACCTCAACAGTAACAACTTCAAAAGCAGCAGGAATATAACTACCAGAATAAAAACCTGTTTCTACTGCACGATAAAGAGAACCTGTAACTGTTTTTGAAACTTTAAGTTCCGCATTAGCAACCCAACCCGCCAAATTATTAAACCAATTCATCTGTTCCAAATCAAAAGAAGAATAATTTGGTACATATTTCAAATAAATAGTTCCCAATTTACTTTCAGGTTCACTTTCAAGTCTGTTTTCAACGACATAATCAGAATAATAACCTTCCAATTTACGAGTTTTACCTGTTTCTCCATCATAATAATGAACAAATTCATCAAATGAATAAGTAATACCACTTGGATTCCATGTTGCACTTACATTAGTAAATTCATCTTTAACAAGCACATCAAATGTTACTTTACCATTTTCAGCAGGAGCTGCATAAGTATAATAACCATCAGTAATTTCAAAAATAAGACCATTAGCAGGTTCATATTTACCTTTAGCAAAACCAGTTTCAACAGCAAGATTAACATCTACATATAATTGACGTGTTTGTGTCCTTTCTGCAGATTTAACCCATCCTACAAGGTTATTATTCCATTTAATTTTTGCCAAATCATAAGTCGAAGCTGGAGTAAAACGATAATAAACATTCCCTAAATCCGCCCAAGATGCACGTTTTTCAGCATCTGCACCATCCCACAAATAATAATTATACGCTCCTTCAAGTTTACGAACATCTGCTGTTGTTGTACCTACATAATGAGTATAATCTTTCACATTTTTAATTTCTGTAGTCAAGAAATTCAAATTAGGCTCTGCATTAGCATCTTTAGCAAGAATATTTACCTCATATTTTCCATTTTTCACAGGCGCTGCATAAGTAAATTCACCATCATTAATTTCTATAATATAATCAGTTGCAGGTTTATAAAGTGCTTTACCAAACGCTGATTCTGCAGCAAAATTAATATTCGCAGAAACTTTTAGTTTGGTTGTTTTTTCTGCTGATTTATGCCAATCTGCAAGATTATTATTCCAATTAATAACGTCTTTATCATAAGTATCAGCTGGCTTAAATTGGAAATAAATATCTCCAAGCTCATTCCAAGCTTTACGATCTGCTTTATTTTCCCCAATCCACGCACGTTTTACATATTTACCATTCAAAGTTTGTTTATCACCTTTAGCTGAAGTATAGTGAATATAATCACTTACTGATGCAATTTCAAAAGAACCAAAATGAACATCAAATTGCTCATTAGAATTTTTTACTGGAATTTCAACTTGGAATTTACCCTCACTAATAGGAGCAGCATAATAAACACCATTTACTTCCACAGTAAAAATACGTGTAGTTGCAGGAGCATAAGAACCTACACCAAATTGTGTTTCTGTTGGGAAATAAAGATTAGCACTAATAGTCGCTTTCTCTTTTTTATTAGGATCAATAACCCAACCTACAAGATATGGATTCCAATCGATATCATTCAATTGTTCTGTAGTAATAGTCGATGATGGTGTAAATTTTAAATAAGTAGTTCCCAAATTATTCCATTCTGCACCTATTTCATTATCTACTACATATATAGAATATGTACCACCTATTTCAATAGTCTCTTTTTCATTTTTATAGTGAGTATATCTATATTCTCTGCTTGTATAATATGCACTATTAATCTCAAATTTCTCTTCTTTATCTGTAACTGGAAGTTCAAAAGAGAAAGTTCCATCAGCATTAACTGGAGCAAACAAATATTTATCTCCACGAATATCACCATAATTTACATAAAATATACCTTCACCTGAAGTATTAGTATATGTGCCTAAACCATAACCATTACTTGTTGCTAACAAATATTTACCAGAAATAGTAACTGTTTCAGTATAACCATCATATTTTTCCCAACCTACAAGATTATCAGTATATGTAGAAGGTGATACGCTATTAGCAAGACTATTGGTATAACCAGGAGTAAAACGAAGATACATAGTCTTCATTTCATGTTCCATACCTTCAATAATATCTCCTACACTATAAACAGAAAGAATATTCTCTGCAACATAAGCACCAGCCAATGTTTGTTTATCAGTAGGTGTTGAATAGTGAACGTATGGATCGCCCGCAAGACCTAGAACTCTAACATTCAATGAAGAGAAACCATCTTTATAAGACTTCAAAGGCAAAGTAATACGATAATTACCTTGAGCATCAGTAACTGTACCCGCAGTCAAAACACCATCAAAACCTTCTGGATATTCAGCTTCAAACTCTACAGTAGCATTAGCAGCAGCTTTATAAATACCTTTACGGAAACCTGATTCGTATGCCAACTGAATATTACCCGTCAAAGTAATAGTTTCCTTCAATTCATCAAGAGAAACTTTTTCAAATTTACAAAGACGATCTTCATCTTGCAAAAATTCAATAGCTCCAGGCTTAAGAGTTATATTTTCTTTCACCCAAGTATAACGATACATATCTGTTTCAAAAACAGGAGAAGAACCTTCCATTTTCTTATATTCAGATCTATATGCCGTAAACTCTTGCATACGAATAGTTACATTTCTCAAACCATTAGATGTCGTTGGAATTTCAATTGAAAAATTACCTTGAGCATCTGTTGTAGTTTCAAATATTTTACTACCTTCTTGGCTTCCATTAAAGTTATAACTTGAATAAGGAACCTCCACAAACACAATACGATTAGCTACTGGTTTAAATTGATTTATCACATATTGGTCAGCCGAGCCAGCAGTATCAACACCAGCATCATAAACCAAAGCACCAGAAATGGTGGCTGTATCTGTCAAATTAGACAAATCCATTTCGGATTGTTCTGGTCTTTCGCATGCGAAAAACGCAAAAGAAAGAACAGCTAACAAAGCGGCAAATAAATTAAATCTTTTCATAAAAATAAAATTTAGTTAATAATTAATATTATGTATTATTTATATTTCAATTCCACAAGTAAACTTCACGCCACAAAGTTAAACCTTTTTTATATATAAAACAAATTTTTTAATAAAAAAATCCATATTTTTTTATCTCTTTACTAATTCATAAAATACAACAAAAAAGGAGTCAAAAATGACTCCTTTTTTATACTAAATTTTATTTTTTCCGCTGAATAGTAAATTCCAAAAGATTCAACAATGCTTGCTTTATCTCACTATCGTCAAAAATACTCAATGCTTTTTCTGCATCTGCTTTATAAGATGCCATTCGCTGCTCGGCATACTCAATACCACCTGTACGAGCCACAAGCGAACCTATGTTATAGAAGAAATCCTCTGTAAACTGACGCTTTTTCACTGCGTCAAGAATCAACGAAGCTTCATTCGCATGAATACTTTCAAGTGCATGAATCAAAGGCAATGTAAATTTACCCTCACGAATATCATTCAACGTTGGTTTACCAATCTGAGCATTAGGCGTATAATCAAAAATATCATCTTTTATTTGAAAACAAATACCAAGATACTCAGCAAATTGACGCAAAGCCTCTCGTTGCTCTGAAGTTGCACCCACACTAATTGCTGCCGACTCGGCACTAATAGTAAACAACACAGCTGTCTTTTTCTTAATTATCTCTATATAATCCTCTTCTGTTGGGATTGAATAGGAATGTTGCAACTGTAACAACTCTCCTCGAGTCAATATATTACCCAAAAGTGCAAGTTGCGCATAGAGTTCATTCTCTTCTGTTTCGGCAATAAATTGCATTGACTTACTCAATAAATAATCACCCACAAGCACTGCAGTGCGATTATCAAACAACGCATTTGCCGAAGGCTGTCCGCGACGCTCCATTGTATTATCCACAACATCATCATGAATGAGACTTGCAGTATGCAACAACTCGTATGCAGCAGCTACATTTATAGTTTTATTATTTAGTGCAGCACACAACTTTGCACAAAGCAACGTAAACACAGGACGCACTTGCTTACCTTTTTGTGTACGCACATGGTCAAGTACCTTTTTAAGTAATTGCTCCTCTGCCGAAAATGCAGAATCTAAAAACTGCTGAAACAATGCAAATTCAGCAATAATTGGAGCTTTGATTAATTCATAATTCATAATTCACAATTCATAATTATAGAAACTATAACAACTATAGCCACTATATATATTATTATTTCAAAAGTTCTTCAAGTTGAAGCATTTCATCGCGCCATTGTGCAGCCTCAATGAAATCCAACCTTTTAGCCGCCTCTTCCATCCGACGACGAGCATTTTTAATTGATTTTTCTATGTCTGATTTATTCATATATTGCACCACAGGATCGGCAGCAACCGATGGAGTTAAGAGTTGAGAGTTAAGAGTTGAGTACTCTTTCGGAGCAGTCTGACTTGTCGGACGAGAAGATAATTCAGGCTCTCCTTTTGTTGGTAATGGCGATACGGATGTGCGCGAAGCTACAGCTTGTGGTGTTATATTATTATCGGCATTATATTTCAATTGTTTTTCACGACGACGAGCAGTTTCCTCTATTGTCAATCGCATCGACTCTGTTATCGTGTCGGCATACATAATTGCTTTACCATTAAGGTGACGCGCAGCACGACCAACAGTCTGAGTAAGCGAACGATGCGAACGCAGAAAACCCTCTTTATCAGCATCAAGAATAGCCACTAACGATACTTGTGGCAAATCCAATCCCTCACGCAAAAGATTAACACCAATCAACACATCAAACATACCAGCACGCAACTCATCGAGGATTCGCACACGTTCAAGTGTATCAATATCAGAGTGTATATAGTTGCAACGCACGCCATTGCGCTCAAGATAAAGATTCAACTCCTCTGCCATACGTTTAGTCAAAGTCGTAACCAAAACACGTTCATCTCTCTCTACACGCAACACTATCTCTTCCATCAAATCGTCAATTTGATTGAGCGTAGGACGTACATCAATTATTGGGTCAAGCAAACCAGTTGGACGAATAACCTGCTCTACAATAACACCTTCCGACTTTTGCAATTCATAATCGGCTGGTGTTGCACTCACATATATTGCACGATTGACCAACTGCTCAAACTCTTCAAATTTCAACGGACGATTGTCTAATGCTGCCTCAAGACGGAATCCATACTGCACCAAATTCTTCTTGCGTGAAGCATCACCACCATACATAGCACGGATTTGTGGCACCGTCACGTGACTTTCGTCAATAATCAACAAGAAATCATCAGGAAAATAGTCCAACAAGCAGAATGGGCGTGAACCTGGCGGACGATTGTCGAAGTAACGACTATAATTCTCTACTCCAGAGCAATAACCCACCTCTTTTATCATCTCAAGGTCGTAATTCACACGTTCCTCCAATCGTTTTGCCTCGTATGGCTGACCTCGCTCAATAAATCCTTGTACTTCACGCCCAAGGTCAAGTGCTATTTGATCAATAGCTGCATTAACACGCTCTTTGGTCGTTGTAAAGATATTTGCAGGATATATTTTGAATTCATCAAAACGCTGAAGTGTATGGTTATTCACAAGATCCAATGTCTCAATAACATCGATTTCTTCATCCCAAAACACCACTCGCACTATATAATCTGCATACGAAACACAAATATCTATAGTCTCTCCTTTCACACGGAAATTACCACGATTAAGTTCTATATCATTACGCACATACTGAGCATTAACAAGTTGATGCATCAAATCTTGACGTGAATAACGTTGGCCTGCTTTCAATGTAATACAATTTTGTGTGAAATCATCAGGATTACCGATACCATAAAGACACGAAACCGACGACACTATCACAACATCGTTACGTCCCGAAAGCAATGCCGCTGTGGCAGACAAACGCAAACGGTCGATTTCATCGTTGATTGCAAGGTCTTTTTCGATATATGTATCGGTATGTGGAATATATGCTTCAGGTTGATAATAATCATAGTAAGAAACAAAATACTCTACCGCATTCTCTGGGAAAAAGGCTTTAAATTCACTATAAAGTTGAGCCGCAAGAGTCTTATTATGAGATAATATGAGGGTTGGACGCCCGATATTGGCAATTACATTTGCCATCGTGAAGGTCTTACCCGAACCCGTAACACCAAGCAGAGTTTGAAATGGCACACCACGACGAATACCCTCAGTCAACTCTTTGATTGCCTGAGGTTGATCGCCCGTTGGAGCATAGCTTGATGTTAGTTTAAAATCCATTTTTATTTTAGCTCAAATATTACTTCCTTAAATACAAATGTGCGTTGTTCACCAGATTCGAGACGGAGGGTGAGATGTCCTTGTGGACCTATATCTTCTATTTCAGCACGAAAATGTTTACCTTCAGGTGTTAAATAATTGTGATAACCTATGCGACGATAAAGGTTATTCATATATTCATAATGAAGCGATTGCTTTATATCTTTATTTTGCCAATTATCAGCAAGATATTCGTAATAATCAAGTATATTTTTATATATTTCATCGAATATTGCTTGTCGGTCATTATCTCGCCCATTTAGTTGTTTTAGACTGACTGGATTTGGAGCGTCACTTACAAACAACTCTTGATTTATGTTTATACCTATACCAACAATACAAGTGTCAATAATTGAGCCGCACAAGGCATTTTCGATAAGAATACCACAAAGTTTTTTATCGCCAACATAAATATCATTGGGCCATTTAATAGTTATCCGCTGACGAATATAATCTTGCAAAACATTGATTATTGCAAGTGTAACAAGTTCGGTGATAACAAATTGCTCGGCTGCAGGAATAATAATTGGCCGTAACAAAAGACTAAAGAGTAAGTTTTTGCCATCCTCACTCTCCCAGCGATTAGTAGCTTGGCCATGACCTGCAGTCTGAAAATCAACGGATAGACAGTAACCATGAGGCAACTCTTCTGCCGACATACGTCGACGAAGTTCAAGACTTGTGGAATCTGTAGTATTTAAATGGTATTTCATACAACAAAAAATGAAGGTTTTCTTCGGCACAGGTTGCTTGCACCTTGCTGTTGATTAGGTGAGTTTATTTAACTACATCCAACAACCACTCTTCTATCTGCTTTTTTACATCTTTACGCTTACATGTAAAATTATTAACCATAACTGTCACAGCATATTCTTTATCGCCATGCATGATATAACCACTATAGCATTGTACGCCACTAAGACTGCCCGATTTAAGACGAGCTTTGTCTTGCAATTTTGTACGATAAAGGAATGAACCGACTGTACCTTCGCGACCTGCACGAGGGAGTGATTGATAAAAATCGTCCCAATTAAGACTTTTGCGCATGTGCACTAATATCTGATTCAAGAAGTGTGCGTTATAAGCATTTTGCGCCGCAAGACCACATCCATCGTACAAAAACAAAGCAGATACATCAACACCTTGTTTGACCCAATAATCTTTAATAACTTGAATAGAGGCAGACGATGTTGCTTCATGAGACATAATGATATTACCCAAACGGCGAAATATATGCTCAGCATAAAGATTATTGCTCTTAAAGTTCGTCAAACGTATGATTTCGCGCAACTTACGCGATTTATATTCATAAATAAGCGTACGTTGTTCTGGGAAATATTCAGTTTGTACACTATAATTACCATCGACTTGTACGCCCCAATCACTCAACTTTTTATGCATTGATTTTGCCACTACAAGCGGTGGATTAGGAATCGATGTGCGTACCACATAATTATTACGATTAGCAGGCATACCGCCTTGAAGATAAAGAGCCAAACCGAGTGGTTGACAGAAAGCCCAAACGCTATCTTTTGGAATTGCAAGAGTCTTCACCTCATTATAAATAGCAAGATTTGGTGTTTCGGGCCATACGCTTGTGACAATTGGTTTTGTACCAAAAGCACCCGAATTCATAGTAATTATCGAGGTATTATCGTATGCCGAAAGTCCAAAAGCTGCTGCGCCATAATGGAAACCCATATCTTCCCAAATCCATTTCACTGAAGCTGGACAACGATCAAGACATGTTGGATCAATAATCACATCTCCTGTAATATGATTTATGCCTTTACTCTTAATAACCTTCACAAAATAATCGAGAAATGCACGGTCGCCAAGATGTATAGAACCAAGCGTAGGGTCAGCGCCACCACGAATTATAAGGTCGCCATTAAGAACACCATTATCAATAGTTCCATTTGTTTCAATATATGTAGAGAATTGGAAATCACCACCTAATAATTCAAGCGCAGTAGCCGTAGTAATTATCTTTGTGACCGAAGCAGGTGTAGCACAAAGCATTGGGTTTTGCGAGGCAACTACTTCTCCTGTCTTAAGATCAACAACTTCATAGGAAATAGTAGAATGAGGAGTTAGGAATGAGGAATGAGGAATGCCTACCTCAGCAAACAATATCTGCTGGAAAAAAAAAGTCAAAAGAATAAGTTTTAGTTTCATAATTTTAGAAAGTTATATTTATAATAACTATAAATCACAACAATAAAAGCCAAATAATTGTAACAGTCAAAAATCCGTTTAGCCAACCGCAACAGACCTGCCCGAGGGTATGTGCTTTAAGTTCCATACGCGACCAACCTAATATACCACTCAAAATGATTAGACTAACGAGAGCCACTATTGGTGTTGTACCATAAATAAAAGCAAATGTAAACAATCCACCACACAAACCACCCATAGCTGAAAGATGGGCACTAATCTTCCAAAAATAATTGATTGGCAACATAATCATCAACCCAATAGCTGCTCCTAATATAGGTGCCGTATAAAAGAGATTAAGACCAACTTTATGCAACCAATAAACACAGAAAAAATAACCAAAAAGAGTGAAAATGAATGGAATAGGTCGTTGTTTACGATTCGATATGAATGTATCACTCACCATACCATATTTAATACAGATGCCAATAACTATTGCAGGAAATAGCCCTGTAGATAAAAACACAATAAGCCAAATCAACGATTTGGCAGATAAAGGTAAAACAGACAATACGGGGTCATACTCCGTCAGCAGTATGACTCCGTAGAGTGGAATAAAAATTGGTTGTAAAATTATTGAAAATATTCTTGCTATTAAATTCATATCATAATTCTCGGCGCAAACGAGCAACTGGAATATTTAGTTGTTCTCGATATTTTGCCACTGTTCGTCGTGCTATTTTATAGCCTTTTTTATTAAGTATTTCAGTTAATGTATCATCCGTAACCGGCGATTTTTTATCTTCTGCGTTAATTGTCTCTTTTATAATAGTTTTTATCTCTTTACTTGAAATCTCTTCACCATCAGTAGTAGTCATACTTTCAGAGAAAAAATATTTCAATGGCATCACTCCCCACTCTGTTTCAACATATTTACTATTGCTCACACGCGAAATGGTACTAATATCATATCCAACTTTATCAGCCACATCCTTCAATCGCATTGGACGTAAATTGCGATCATCACCTGTACGGAAATAAAGCTCTTGAAAATCCACAATAGTGCGCATAGTTTGCAATAACGTATTATTGCGCTGCTTAATAGAATCAATAAACCAACGAGCAGAATCAATTTTTTGTCGTGCAAATTGCAATGCCTCTTTCATCTCTTTGGTTTGATTTTTAGCATTACCAGAAAAATCTTGTACCATTTGATGAAAGTCATCACTGATACGCAACTCTGGAATATTGCCATTGTTCAATGTGACAAAAAGATTGCCATTAACACTCTCAACCACAAAATCGGGTGTTATAGTCTGCGAAATAGTGTCTGCTCCACTACCAAAGTTAGCACCTGGATTTGGATTAAGATGTTTAATCAATGCTATAGCCTCTTCAAGCAAATCACGACCTATATTGAACTTACGCAACATAGCATCATATTGCTTACGAGCTAACATGTCAAAATTACGATCAACTATATCAACAGCCACTTTCATCACATCGTTTGGATAGTTACCTTCACGACGTTTTGCAGCAAGTTGTATAGACAAACACTCTTGCAGATCAAACGCTCCAACACCCACAGGTTCAAGACTTTGAATAATATCAAGAGTACGATTTATCTCATCATCATCAACTGCAACCCCTTGACTTGTTGCAAAATCATCAGCTAAACTCTCAACGTCGCGACGTATATAACCATTCGAATCTACGTTGCCAATAAGAAATTCGCCCAACTGTCTTTCTCGAGGAGTGAGGTTGAACGTATGCAACTGTTCAAGCAAAAACTCACCCAAATCTTGACCATTACTTTGTTCTCTACGATAAGTAGAATCATCAGCACTACGATTATTTACATGCAAACGATAACCTGGTATATCATCACGATCGTCATAATCCTCGCCATCGCCATTCCATGCCCATTCTAAATCATCAGCACTCGGACTTTCTTCTTCTCGACTATCTTCTTCATAACTATTATCACTCACCTCTTCAGTATCAATCTCAAGAGCTGGATTTTCAACCATCTCTTCTCGAATACGCTCTTCGAGTTCGATAGAAGGGTACTCAAGCATCTTTATCACCTGTATTTGCATAGGCGATAATTTTTGTTGCAATTTGGTACTGAGTTGAAGAGAACTATTTTGCATAAATATAAAAATGTAAATTGAATGTTAATATTTCAATATACAATAATCAAAAATAGTGCCACAATTATTTGCGAATAAGATTCATAAACTCTTCGCGAGTCTTTGCACTCTCAAAAGCTCCTGTAAAATCGCTCGTTATGGTTATCGAATTTTGTTTTTGAACACCGCGCATCTGCATACACATGTGCTGAGCTTCAACCACTACCATCACACCAAGCGGATTCAATGTCTCTTGAATACAATCCTTAATTTGCAATGTCATACGCTCTTGCAATTGCAAACGATGCGATATAACATCCACAACACGAGCAATTTTACTCAATCCAGTAACGTGATGATTTGGGATATACGCTACATGCACCTTACCAAAAAATGGCAACATGTGATGCTCACACATAGAATAAAATTCTATATCTTTCACAAGCACCATTTGGTGGTAATCCTCATGAAATATCGCCGAACGCAATATCTCTTCAGGCTTTTGATAATAGCCTTGCGTAATAAATTGCATTGCTTTTGCTACACGATGAGGTGTTTTTATCAAACCTTCACGTTCGACATCTTCACCCAAAAGGCGCAATATCTCTTTGTAGTGTTCCGCTATTTGGTCAGTAACACTCTGTTGCTCTGGTAAATTTATAAAATCCATATTTCAAATTGAAAATTGAGAATTGAGAATTGAACATTATCCTTACTCCTTGCTCCCTGCTCCTTACTCCCTAATAAACGTATATCATACTTGGGACTATATAAGTCTCAGTCGTAAATTCAGGGAATTCAGCAATAATCCATTGTCGCAATTCTTGTGCTTTGGTATTAGTTTGACAATTACCTACACGCACTTTCCAAAACGGAGAAGTGTAAGTAATATAAATCTCATCTGCCAAATTTGGATGTTTTGAGACCAAAATTTCTTTTATCTCAAAAGCACGTTCACGAGCAGAAGCTCCACGATTGCTTGAAAAGATTTGAATACGAAAACCTTTAACTTCTTCAGCATCTGAAGTTGCCTTTTTTTCTATTGCGGCAAATATTACAGAATCTTGATAGATATTCATCACTGCTCCGGTCAAAGGATCTGGGGTTTCCAAAAGATTCAAATAATCACGAGTTGACAATTTCACTTCAACAGAATCTTCTTGCACTAAAATAGAATCTGTTGCTAATTGTATATCATAATTATCTTGAGCAATTACACTAATGCTCAATGCGCTAAACGCAATACACAATATTAAAATCAATGTTTTTTTCATATCTTAGAATAATATTTTACAAATCCTACACCCATTATATTCTTAATATCGTCATCCGAATATCCTCGACGAATCAATTCCATCGTGATATTTATCAATTCGCTCGAATCATTACAACCTAACACTCCACCGCCACCATCAAAATCAGACCCAATACCAACATGTTCACTTCCAACCAATTTAACCATGTGATCTATATGGTCACAAATCGTATTTATATCAGCGCGACCATCTTTAGCTAGGAAATAATTATATAGGCACACGTGTATTCTACCTCCACTCTGCGCCAATTTCACAATCAATTCGTCACTCATATTTCGCGCATGGTCACACAATGCCTTTGCCGACGTATGTGTTGCTATAATTGGCTGACTACTAAACTCTATAGCCTGATCAATAGTCGAATCTGCCGCATGCGACACATCCACCATCATGCCCAATCTATTCATCTCTCTAATCACCTCACGTCCAAAGTCCGACAATCCTCCGTGCGTGCCTTTGCCGCGTGCCGAGTCACACAAATCGTTATCACCATTATGACAGAGTGTTATATAACGCACTCCCATATCATAGAATTTCTGTACATTGCCTATATCACCTGCCAATGCAAATCCATTCTCAAGTCCGAAACAAACACTTGAAAGTTGAGAGTTGAGAGTTGAGAGTTGAGAACTAAATCTTACCAACTCAGGATATCTATCCACCTGCTCGCGC
>JAZQRP010000100.1:0-4399 GCA_045629685.1 Candidatus Aphodosoma sp.
ATTCACAAACAGAAAACCCAACAATGCCACCGACGAAGCAAACGACACTGCCGCCAACTCCACCGTACCCAATCTACTGACCATAAACGTATCTACCAACTGCGTCAACGCAACTCCAACTTGCGACAACACAATCGGCCCTGCCACCTTCAAATTCCTCTTATAATATGGCAAATAATCCCTAAAACTCATATAAACCGAAAATTATAGCACCCATAGAACACTACAGATGCTATAAACAAAATTATAAATCCAAAAGCCGAATGGCTAATTGTGAATTATGCATTATGAATTGTGCATTGCTTAAAGATGAAGCGTATGCCCCATTCTCTCTTTTTTAGTTTTCAAATAGTGCTCATTATGCTCATTCATCTCAATTTCGATAGGCACATTCTCTACAATTTCAAGTCCATAACCCTCCAAACCAATGCGCTTAACTGGGTTATTCGACATCAAACGCATTTTTGTAATACCTATCTCACGAAGAATATTTGCGCCTACACCATAGTCACGCTCATCAGCCTTATAACCAAGATGAAGATTAGCATCTACTGTATCCAAACCCTCTTCTTGCAATTTATATGCACGGATTTTATCCATCAAACCAATGCCACGACCCTCTTGGTTCAAATACACAATCGCACCCTTACCCTCTTTCTCTACCAACTCCATTGCTTTATGCAATTGCTCGCCACATTCGCAACGGCACGAACCAAAGATATCGCCTGTCATACACGACGAGTGTACACGCACCAATACTGGCTCATCTTTCTCCCATTCGCCTTTCACCAATGCCACGTGTTCCAAGCCATTTGATTTCTGACGGAATGGGATAATCTTAAAGTTACCATAATGTGTTGGCAACATAGCCTCTTCCCCTTTCTCTACAAGCGACTCTGTTCTCAATCTATACGCAATTAAGTCTTTGATTGTAATCAATTTGATACCATATTTTTGAGCCACCAATTGCAAGTCTGGCATACGAGCCATTGTACCATCTTCATTCATAATCTCAATCAATGCTGCAGCTGGATACAATCCTGCCAAACGAGCCAAATCCACAGATGCTTCAGTGTGTCCTGCACGACGCAAAACACCACGCTCTTGTGCATACAACGGGTTGATATGTCCTGGACGACCAAACGCCTCTGGTTTCACATTTGGATCTGCTAACGCACGAATAGTTGCAGCTCTATCATGTATCGAAACACCAGTCGAACAACCTTCAAGGTAGTCAACAGTAACAGTGAATGGAGTTCCCAACATTGATGTATTATTGCTCACTTGACGTTCAAGTTCCAACTCTTTACAACGACTAATTGGTAGCGGAGTACACAAAACACCACGTCCATTCTTCAACATAAAATTCACTGCCTCTGGAGTAATTTTTTCTGCTGCAATAATGAAATCACCCTCATTCTCACGGTCTTCATCATCTACAACAATCAAGAATTTTCCTTCACGAAAATCCTCTAATGCCTCTTCAATTGTGTTAATTCTAAATTCCATATCTTTTAAAGTTGAAAGTTGAAATGTGAAAGCTGAAAGTTAACCACCCCCATCTAACAACATTCAACCGCTTTTATATTATTTTTTTATATTATTTTAATTCTATATCAACCTAAATCCAATCTTACTCCCTACTCCTTATTCCCTACTCCCTTACTTCTTACTCCTTGTTTTAATTTTCTTAAAAAACAACTTCCAGCCATCCACATTAAATAACACCGAATCCGTAGCTGCTTTATAAGTTAAAAATATACCTATCGGTAACAACACCATCGAGCTTAACCACATACCTTGCCACACTTCCCACACTGCCTCACGTGCCATCTTTACCCCCATTGTATCAATGATATAATAGACAATGAACATCAATACCGCAACCACTGCAGGCATACCCAATCCACCTTTTCGAATAATCGCACCAAGCGGAGCACCAATAAAAAAGAATATCAAACAAGCAAACGACAACGTAAACTTCCTATGCCACTCTAATGAATGCTTCGTAAAATACCAATCCGAATCAGATATAACCGTCTTGCTATATTGAATATCATTAGCCACCGTATTTATTCGCGATACAGCATTACTCATTATATTCTTTGCTTGACGATATGTCGCTTTAGCAAACAAAGAATCTAATTCATACACCTTATCATCCTGCAAAACATTTACCGTATCCTCCAACTCAAAAGCCTTTGCATACAATTTCTCCTCTCGCATCTGCACCGACAAATTCATACGCAAAGAATCTCTCACCACATTAACCGAATCTATATCATGCGTCAATCGTACTATATCTTTCGATACATGCTGATTATCCAAATACGATGCATCCAACTCATTAAAATTAGCATCAAAATTAACCAACATCTCTTTCTGTCTAAAAACCTCTCGCCTATACGGAACATTCTTAAAATCAAACCCCTCTCCCTTCTCCAAATTCTCAAACGACTCCCCATTCTTAAACAACAACTTCAAATTCAACTTATCTTCCGTCATCTTCACACAAACCGTATCTGCCGTAGTTACTGCCGCATTATCAAATCCTTTTGAAAAATCATAAACCATCACATCCAACAACGCACCAGTATCATAATCTTTAGATCTTACATACAATCTCAAATTATCTATCTCTGAATAGAACTCCCCGACAGGAATATTCAACTCAGGCGATTTATTCCTAAAACTGTGCAACAAGGCCCACTGTTTTTTCTGGGCTATAGGTATAACATTATTCGAAAACCAAAAAGCTCCAAAACAAACCAACACAATAAACACCATCAATGAGCGCATTATCCTAAACAACGACACACCTGCCGACTTCATTGCCAACAACTCCAACTTCTCCCCCATATCACCAAACGACATCAGCGAAGCCAACAATATCGCCAACGGCAACGCCAACGGCACCAACGACAACCACGAATACAACAAAAACTCCAGCAATACCTTAATAGGCAATCCCTTACCTACCATCTCACCAATATACAGCCACAAAAATTGCATTATCAAAATAAACGAACAGATAAAGAATGTCGCAAAAAACAGCAACAAAAAATTCTTCAAAACATATATATCTATTCGTTTCATTCGCAATTAAAAATTCAAAGGTGCAAAGTTACAAAAAATAATCCACACTACCTAACTCCTCAAGCCTAATTCATCACTATATTCTTATCCCCAAATAAAGACCCAACATCCTAACCTGCTCCTCCCACAACAACTTTGCATCTTCCACATCTCCAGGCTCAGCAAAATCCGTAACAACCAATGTAACATTGCCTGTCAATGCATCCTCATTGATTTTCAACTCAAAATAACAATCTGTCGCATCTCCATCCCACCTAAACTTCACCAACTTCATATCCCTACACGACAATCTCGTTGCCTCTTGCTCCACTCCATCCCACTCAAAAATCCATTTATCACCCCTCAAACTAACCTCATCAGCAAACCAATTACTCAACTCCGAAGGTGCACTAATAGCAGTCCACAAAACCGAATGCGAACAAGAATTCAACACAAACTCCATTACAAATTTCTCTTTTCCCATAATATACAATCATTAAAAATTAACCCAAAAACGACTTATCAAACGACAAAGGCAACAACGCCTTCACACTCGAAAGTTTATAAACGCCCCTCTTACCATACAACAACACATCCATATCAACTCCATATCTCACCTCCGTCTCCAACAACACCTGACGACAAGCCCCACAAGGAGTAATCGGCTCATCCAAAAAATCACCATCCGCAAACGTCGCAATAGCCAACGCCCTCGGCGCAACATTCGGATACCTCGAATTTGCATAAAACATCGTAACCCTTTCAGCACACAATCCCGACGGATACGCCGCATTCTCCTGATTTGTTCCACTTACAATCTCACCATTCTCCAACAAAACCGCCGCACCAACATGAAACTTAGAATACGGAGCATAAGCATCTTTAGTTACCATTTTTGCCTCATCAACCAACTGTTTATAATTTTCTGGCAATTCATCATAAGAATAAACCAATATACTTGTAACTATTTTTTTCTCTTCCATAAATTCAATTCTTTTACTTCTGCAAAAATAACAAATATTTATGACATACACAAATAAAAGGAGACTTTTCTCAAAGTCTCCTTTCAGCATTGTTTCTTAGTATTAGTTTTTTTAAGGTAAAAAGATTGAGCAATTTTTCATCTTATATTTTTACGTTGCAAAATAACAACTTTTTTTTCAAATAACAAACAAAAAAAAACATATTATAAAACATATTTTACAAAACTAATTTCAAATTAAAACATCAACACACCTTTTCGTACAAAACACAAAATTCAACACATTAAAAATAAGACAAATAAAACAATTACAAATTAAAAGCATCCATACTAAAACAACCT
>JAZQRP010000101.1:0-3708 GCA_045629685.1 Candidatus Aphodosoma sp.
ATCGCGTTGCAAGTTCTGAAAACGCCCTGTTGTAATAGCTCGTTTGGCTTTGTTTATCAAATCTTTTTCATGGTCGGTTATATTTGGAATGCTTAAAAAACCATCCAGATATGCTATAGCCTTTTTTTCGTTAGGACCTTGTGCAGGATTAACTTTTTGCGTACTTATTTTTGCTTCCTCTTCTTGCATATCAAATATATCCATTGCCTTCTTTATCTGTTCATGATGCAAATCATGCAATGGTATAGCTTTTTCATCCACCCTGGCTTCAAATTCTTTTGCTGCTTCCAAAAACGTAAGGTCTTCAACACTTCCATCTTCTCGTATAAAAGTAAAAGCATCTCTGCGGTTGTTTCGCATAAAAACGATGGTGCTATTAGGAATAAATTTACTCTTTCTACCCGTTCGGGCTCTCAAAGGCAGTTTGGATATACGTTTTATCAAATCAGGATCTTCTTTTTTAAGTTGTCGCAACCACATCAAATAGCGTAACTTCTCATCACGCTCTTCATCGATATTTTTATCAAACAATCCAAATGTTTCCGGATTTTCGTCGGGCGAATATATTTGACTATCCTCTCCCAATGCAGCATGGAAAGCAAACAATTTCATCTTTGCTTTCTTTTCCAATTCTATATCATTATTAACCTTAGATGTAGGGAAGAAATTGAATATATGTATATACTCGGCTTTGCTTCCTATACGATTCACACGACCTATGCGTTGCATAAGTTTTGTAGAGTTCCAAGGTGTATCATAGTTTACAATCACGTTGGCACGATGTAGGTTTACTCCTTCGGCCAATACCTCTGTTGAAATTACTATATTGTAGTCATTCTTTTTTTCGCCCTTATAGTTAGCATCAAAGTTTTCTTTCAGTTTGGGCATTTGTATATCCCTATTGTCGCTTTGCACTGTCATAATCTTGTCAAATCCATTACCTTTGAGTTTTTTATAAAGATAATCAACGGTTTCTTTCGATTCGGAAAATACAACTAATTTTCCTTCATCGTTAATGGATTTGTCTAGCAAATGGTTGTTTAAGTATTCGACAAATATATCTAATTTAGGGTCGCTATCAATAGCGTCCCACATATCTACAAGTTCTTTCAGTATATCATTGTCTGCCCTTATTCCATCTTCAAAACCTTCCACAAAATCATCGGGTGTGCAAATTTCTATTGTAGGGTCGGTATATCTTGCCTCATCTATTAGTTTAAGCAATTCATCTTCTTTACCTTCGCTCAATAGCTCGTTTACTTTGAGGTTTGGTGCTATATATATAGTTCCATTCTCAAACATTTCGAGCATAACTTTATTGGCTGCGTAATAACGTTTCAGCGACTGCTTGAAAGCAAAGAAACTACTGTCAATGCGTTTTACAAGCAATGTTTTCATTATGCTTGCAAGCTGAGTAGAAATATTATCGGCTTTTTTGTATTTGTTCTTTTTGTGTGGCTTCAAATATTTAATGGCTTGGTATCTATAGTAGTTCAATCCATTTATTTGGTCGCTGATATACATAATGGTTTTATCGTACAATGCTTCCAATTGGGCATCTAACTGATAGTATATTTTGTATGGCGATTTGGGCGTTGGGAAACTAATGCCTTGTCCTTCCAAATCTTTCCTATAATCTTCATTATCTCTTATGTCTGTTCTGGTACGACGAACAATCAAAGGTTCTACAACCTTAACACGAATTTTTTCGTATATAGCTTTTACTTCTTCGGCAACTAGTGCAAAATTCTTTTCTTTTTTAAGTTTGTTGTATTTATCTATTTGTTCTCTGAAAAAACGTTGCAAATTACTTTCTTCCAATGTACTATCCTTCGAATCTTGGAATAGGTAAACCAAGTTGGCTATATCTTCGGGTTTGTTGTTCAAAGGTGTTGCCGATACAAGAATAACTTTTTTGTCTTGCAAACTACCATCATAACGCTTGGTTTTTGTTTTACACAACTTTTGCAACTCGTTGTACATAGATGCAGTGTCGCTTCTAAACTTGTGAGCTTCATCTACAATTATCAAATCATACAACTCCGGATCATTCACTTTATGCAAACTGCCATTGGTTATAATTTTATAGTTGTCTAGTTTAAATTCTTTGAGGGTTTCTTCCCAGTTATCTTTCATTGCAGGTGGCACTATCACCAAAGTATGAGAACGATGTGTAGGAAAACCATTGGAGAAAAAGAATTTTTTAGCAATAAGAGCCGACACTATTGTTTTTCCCAACCCTACAACATCCGAAAGGAAAAATCCATTATGTTTCATCATTTTGGAATAGCCATCGTTTACAGCATCAACTTGGTAAGACAGTTTCTTATACCCTTCAGGCAAATCCGAAACAGAATTAGGATCAAAGTCAATGCTTTTGCCAAAATATTCCAACAAGAATTTCAAATACACTTCGTATGGTGTAAAATCGGCATTCAAATACGATTCCTTTTTTATCTTTTCAATATGAGTTAAGTCTATTTCTACCGACTCTTGCCATAACTTTTCAAAGGTTTCGGTAGCAAATAATATATCGTCATTATCACGCAATTCAACATTAAACTCAAAATTCTTTTCCAATCCATTTGCTGTAAGGTTGCTAGAGCCGGTAATGACAGAGCCACAACCATGATCGTGATATACCTCTTCTCGAAAGATATAAATTTTGGCATGTATATTTTGTTTCGGATGTATGCGTATGGTTATTTTGCCGGTAGTTATATCTTCTATAAATTGATACATACCTTCTTCAACATCTTTGTCGTATTCTGCTTCTTGAATGTTTCGTTTTATGTCGTTGAAAAATTCCTCTTGCGACTGTTCCGCATTTGGATTAAAAAGCAAACCTTGGCTATTTGCTTGATATGTAAGTTTGTCTACATTAATACCTACTAAAATACGTATTTTGGCAGTCCGTTCTATAAACTTTCTTATACGGAAATATCCCGAAACTCTAAAATAGCCTACTAGAGCATCAAAGAAATGCACATTTCTATGATTGAATACTCCTTCTATTTTTTCAAGTAAAGTATTACCAGTTTCGTTTGTAAAGAATTTTGTAGCCATAAATATATCAACAACTTACACATTAATAGATAATTATTCAATTTGCAAAGATACTAATATTTCACGAACCAAACAATAACTTTCGTTAGTTTTTTTTCACGACCTCAAAACCCTTTACTTTGAGTAAGCTTTCAGCAAACACTTTCTTTCCATTCGTCGAAGTCTAATTTGGGTGATAATAACTCTTTCAAATATGTTTGTAACATAACTTGGTGCATGATATAATTCATCCAATATGTAACATTATGTACCCGATTTGCCGTTTTTGGGTACATAAGTGACAACCTAAATCAGCAAATCACAAGTCGTGCGGCAACTACTTGTAGTCTGCGAAGCATCAAGCGAAGCCAAAGCATAAGACACTCGTAGTCTCGTGGACTAGTAGTCTAATTGTCTAAAAAAAATCGCTCTCTTGTTCCTCGAATGGTTTCTTACCGTGCTGGACATCAACCTCTAAATAATCCAACAACACCATTCTCTACCTCTTGGAAAGTTTTGCAAAGTTACAACCTTTTTCCGAATCAACCAAATTTTTTCCTCGATTTTTTTTGTTCAAAAAGTATGGCATTTGCGAGTCAAAAGTATGGCACTTACGGGTCAAAACCATGGGAGTTTTGGGTCAAAAGTATGGGAGTTACGCTT
>JAZQRP010000102.1:0-5592 GCA_045629685.1 Candidatus Aphodosoma sp.
CCGTCTTGCAGACTTTATCGAGATTGGTCGTTTGATGGCAGTTGACGCATTGAACCGTGAGGAGTCTTGCGGTGGTCACTTCCGCGAGGAGTATCAAACTCCAGAGGGCGAGGCTATGCGTCAAGATGATAAGTTCTCTTACGTTGCTTGCTGGAAGTACACTGGCGAGGACAGCGAGCCAGAGCTTATCAAGGAGCCACTCGACTATGAATTCACCGAACGTAAAACTCGTAACTATAAGAGCTAATACGTAATTATCAAGATAGCGGAGTGCATTCCGCCTCCGCTATCTTATTTTTCTTTTACCTTAACTATAGTTATAAATTACCTGTTCGTTACCTACTAACTACGATGTAAACACGGCAACGACACGGCAACGGGACGGCAACGACAGGTGCTTTCTACGAGAGAGCGATATGATAAAAGTATGAGAATATGATAGCAGAGAGAGAGATTAGGGATGCAATAATGCGAGCAACAGGGCTTGTTATTGTTCGAGATAAGATAGAACTAAGTATAAATGATATACAAAAGATTATTGATGTATTACCTGAGGTGACGGGAGATTTCCCTATTACAAGTGTTTGCAGAGATGATCTAACAAGATATAACATTGATATAGATAAAGTCACAGATAGTGATATGGCGTGTATCGCCGATAAAATGTGTGATGACTATTGCGATCAATTATATTGGGAATCGCTAGGTGTTATTGTTAATGAATGTATGTCGCTTCCTAAAATCGAAGAAGATAACGAGGAAGATGATGACTATAATATATAATAAGGAGTCGTAATGGCAAAAGCGAAATTGGAAATACCTTTTAGCAGTGTGAGTGGCAGACTTTCTGGCGACAGTGAAACCTATGTCACTATGCGTTACGGCCAAACGGTGATTAGCAACTATCCCAAACGCCGTGACCCTAAGAAGATTACGCAGCACCAAAAGGACTTGAATGCCAATTTCGCCCAAGTAGTAGCACAGGTTAAGGTGGAACTTGCTGACCCAGTACGCAAGGCATATTGGCAATCGGAGTTTGACAAGCACCAGCGCGCCACAGCCAACAAACCTACTGTGCAACGCTACAAAACCCTCCGTGGCTTCACCATTGCCCAACTAACAAAACAACAAATATCTGAGTGAAAGTATTTAATCAACAAATAGTTGTAAGAATACTGAATAATTAGATAAGTAAAGACAACATGCGTTATTTAGGAAATAAGGAAAGTTTAACAGGAGAAATTCTGCGTGTGATCTCTGAAAAAGGTATCTTTGGAAGAGACCTAGTTTTCTTTGATGCATTTTGTGGGATGGGGTCAGTAAGTGACTCGGTTAAAATAGCGTATAAAGACATAATAGTGAATGATATATTATCGTGCTGTACGACATTTACAAAAGGACGACTATACGCTAATTCTTGCACATTTGAGACATTGGGCTTCAGCCCGTTTGAATACTTTGCCAAAAACGAAAATACATTAGAAGGATTTATCTACGATAACTACTCTCCAGCACATTCTGATCGAATGTATTTTACGCCTAAAAATGCTGCTCGAATAGATTATTTCCGCCAACAAATTGAGGATTGGTATTGTGAACAAAAAATATCATATAAAGAATACCAATATTTATTGGCTTGTCTTCTAGAGGCTGTATCATCTGTTTCAAATACTGCTGGCGTTTATGGGGCATTTCTTAAGCATTGGGATGCTCGTGCATTAAAAGACATACAAATGCTTCCGATTAATGTAAAAAATGGAACTCCAGCAAATATTATATCCTATAACGATAGAATAGAAGATATTATTGCAGATATTGATTGTGATGTCCTGTACTTAGATCCACCATATACACAAAATCAATATGGTACTCAATATCATTTATTAGAAACTTTAATACTGAATGATAAACCAACACAACTTAGTGCCGTAACAGGTTCTCGTCCAACAACCCCACTGCGCTCTGATTGGTCAAAACCTTATTATGCGCAAATTCTTTTTGAAAAAATCATAGCTGAAACAAAAGCTAGACATATTATATTTAGTTATAATAATGACGGATTTTTAACACCAGGTTTTATCGAATCTACCCTTAAACGATTTGGTATAGAGCAAACATACGAGTGCAATACTATCGGCTATAAAAAATATAATAATTTCAAGTGTCAAGGGGCTGCTGATCATTGTGAATACTTGTTCTATGTGGAGAAGAAACCTCAAACAGAAGTTGTCGTGCAATCTCCACTAAATTATACAGGCAGCAAAACGAAGATGATACCATTCATTAAGAAATACCTACCATCTAATGAATTTGATACATTTGTGGATATCTTTGGAGGAGGATTTAACGTAGGAATTAATATTGAAGCAAAAACAATCATTTATAATGATATAAATCCGTTTGTAAAAGACTTAATTCAATCTTTCTCTCTAAATACACAAGAATATTTACTCTACATTACACAAATGATAGAGAAGTATCAATTGGCTCCTGATTACAAAGACGGCTATTTAGCATTGCGCGATACTTATAACTCCATCCCGATTGCAAAACGGGATCCACGCATGTTATATACACTTATTCTATATGGATTTCAACAACAAATTCGTTTTAACTCCAACTATGAATTTAATAATCCATGCGGTTCAAGGTGGTTTAACGATTGTTTACAATCTAAGTTTGTCACATTTGCGAGATGCATAAAAAATAAAAATATTGTATTCTCAAATTGTAGTTTTGAGAAATTGCTAGACAACATAAATTCTGATGTTTTTGTTTATGCAGACCCTCCTTATCGTGCTACACTTGGAGTGTACAACGATGGCAAAAGGGGGTTTGAAGGTTGGACATTGGAACACGAGCGGGAGTTGTGTGGTTTTCTGGATACAATAAATCAAAGAGGTACCAAGTTTATGCTATCGTATGTGCTACAAGTGGATGACTTTTACAATAATGAAATAGCAGAATGGGCTAAACGCAATAATTATAAAATTATAGAAGTTGATACTACACAAGGTAGATATAATAACAGAAAAGAAGTTTTAATCATAAACTACACCAAATAATATGCCACATGCCATAATAACATATCGTCCCAATGCGCAAAAGACCTTAGGTCTGTTTGATAGCATATTAACACCCGAAATATTGTCGGATATATGCCAACGTATTACAGGGCAATCTAACTATCAAGTAGTCAAAGATACATCCACATATAATAAAGGAAGGCTTCTGATTGTTGAGTGGCGTGGGATTAAAAATTATGTGTCTCTATCCGAAACAGAAATAGAAGGGCGTAACTCTAGTCTACAAAGTGTCCCTACTGCTATAAATTTATTTTATGCTGACCCAACACAAAGCAAGCGGTTATTTTATTATTTCATGCCATATATTGGTAATCCGTTTACTGATTATCACATCTTTGCCTATCGCTTATTAATGACAGCTGGGGTCACGTTTCTAAATATTACCGACTATACTCCAATAACGATACGGGCTTATTCTAATGTAGATGAAATTATAGAAGATAGAAAGGAGAATCAACAAAGTAATTCTTCAAACAATTCATCTTATATATCTAAAACTCTAGATCGGATACAGATATATGCTAAAGTTTATGGTGCAAGCAAATATGAATCAACTTTGTTGGCTTTAGCTGTGTCAAAAATTGTAGACACACCTATTGATTTATATAATATCTGTGAGCAAGATTTAAGACGATTACCTCAAAGTTCGGTTGATACAATTAATGCTTTGGGAAATGTCACCATGCATTATACTTCGTTTACCCTTGATAGAAGAGTTTATTTAGAGCAGACAGATCGTAGCGTTCTTCGTTCTCCACTATATCAATACAATCTTCTTAATAGAATAGGATATAAAAAATGTGCATTGTGCGGTTGTGAGATACCTGAAATAATTCAAGGTGCGCATATTTGGGGTGTGTCTGAAATAGCACATAATACTACGCTAAGTGAAGATGATAAGTTCCGTCATGCAGTAGATGGTAATAATGGTTTATGGTTATGCCAAAATCACCATAAATTATTTGATGCTAATATCATTTTATTCGATTTAAATGGAGAAATCCTTGTTCGTAATAATGTGCAAGACGAACATACTGAATATATCCGCAGTATCACTAATAACCAACCATTATCCGCAAATATAATGACTGATGATTTTAGATGGTATCTTTCTCAACGCAATCAATTGAGAAACGATATTTTATGTCATAGGTTATTTGGATAGAATTATTATAAGAAATATGCTAAAGAATAAAGATTATAGTCGTAATATAGCACTACGTTGTGTGGTATGCGGAGATTCGGAAAGTTTTACTCACAATGATGATGAGTCATATTTCATGTGCAATCGTTGCGGTAGAGAGTATTTCGGAGGGAAAGACGAACTTATTAATTTGAATGAGCCATTCATAGAAGCAGAAATGGAAGAAATTAAAGCAGAAGTAACAAAGGACATAGAAAATGAAATCAACAAAACATTAAAATCTATATTCAAATGATTTCAATTATAATATCAATAATTAGTTGTTGTGTAGCAGTAGCAAGTATGCTTTTTACAGTTGTAAAGTATATCTCTTTTGACAAAAAAATTGCTAATTTTGACACCATTATTAAAGAAAATCAAGTACAGCATTTGAAAGAAGAACAAGAAAAAGCAAAACGCGCGTATATCGGTGCTAATGGTTACTACCATAAAAATAATCTCACAAAGGTTAAATTTTACAACAAAGGAAAGGCTATTGCGAGAAACATAACTTTTGAAACCATTGACGATATAACTTTACATGTTTATGATTTAGATACGATACTACCATTCCCATTATTAAACCCTCAAGAAAGTTTTGAGGTACAGATGAGTTGTTGGAGCAATGATACTATGTGTAAGATTCGAATTACATGGGAAGATGAGTGTGGAGAACAAGAACACATACAAGTACTGCAACTTTGCTAGTAAGAGTACAATTATTTTTTTGTTACATAAAATAGCAAGGAATATTAATAAAATAATGAAAAAATGCAACCAACAAACATAAACATCCAAGCAGAGTTCATTTACGAGGGCGTAAATTATAAATACACTTGCCCATACAACGAACTTGATAGAAATTATGACGATGAAAACTACGCATACATTTTAAAGAGCATACCAAATACTGAATGTGGATTATTTGAAATAAATATACTAAAGGACAAGGAAACAGAGTTAATGATTGAAGACGGATATGTTGCTATATATTCTGCTCCAGAACAAGCAGTTCCCGATACAATCATAGATGCATCAATAGCATTTGTATAAATAATTTGGCACGAAAGAAATTCAGTTAGTGCAAAAAATGCACAAACTGCCCCCAAATAAGAAACCCACAACATTGTGTCGCCACCGTCGACCAAATTATACTATCGCAAAAAATGCGACAACTGAAGCCCAAAAGTAACGGATAAAGTGACGGATAAAGTAACGGATAAATAATACAAATAACAAACATACAAACAATTTTAAATTTCAAAACAATGGATCAACACATTGACATCAAGGTTCGAGTTTGGCGCCAAGCTGGACCTAAGG
>JAZQRP010000103.1:0-2634 GCA_045629685.1 Candidatus Aphodosoma sp.
TGCAAATTTACAACACTTTTTTTTAATAACAAAATAAAATTATATTTTTTTTGTCAAAAAATAAAAATAATTTATTAGTTAATTGAATGGTTGTATTTCTATTTAGTATTGTTAGGTGAAAAACGGAATTTTGTTTAGGAGATATTTAAGAGATATTTAAAAGAAAGAAGGGTGTTGTAATACTAACAGAGGTTGTGTCAAAAATTTTATTTTGACACAACCTCTGTTTTATAAATTGAAATAATTAGTGTTTTATTGTAATTTTATAGATTTTGTAAATTATAAAATCAAAGTTTTATTCGTACATTTTTTCGCGGAGGGCATGGATTTCGTCAGATGTGAGGTATTCGTCGAAGTCCATGTATTTGTCAATGATGCCGTTAGGTGTGAGTTCGATGATACGATTGCAGACTGTAGATACGAATTCACGGTCGTGAGATGATAATAATATATTGCCTTTGAAAGTTTTGAGTGTATTGTTGAAGGCTTGGATTGATTCGAGGTCGAGGTGGTTGACTGGAGAGTCGAGCACCATGACATTGGCATTGCGTAGCATCATACGAGCAATCATACAGCGCATTTTTTCACCACCCGAGAGTACGTTGGCACGTTTGTAGATTTCTTCGCCAGAGAAGAGCATTTTGCCGAGGTAGCCACGAATGAATACTTCGGTAGTGTCGGCAGAGTATTGACCAAGCCAATCGACAAGTGATAGTTCGTTGTTGAAGAAACGAGTGTTGTCGAGAGGTAGATAGGCATTAGTAATAGTTACGCCCCAATTGAATTTGCCTGCATAGTCAAGGTCGTTGCCCATAATGATTTCGAAGAATGCAGTCATAGCACGTGCATCGCGTGAGTAGAAGGCGATTTTGTCGTCTTTTTCAACATTGAATGATACATTGTTAAAGAGTACAGAGCCATCTTCGGCACGTTTGCCAAGACCAGTGATTTCGAGCACCATATTGCCTGGTTCGCGTTCAGGAGTGAATATGATAGCTGGGTATTTGCGAGTTGACGGTTGGATTTCTTCAACATTGAGTTTTTCGAGCATTTTACGGCGTGATGTAGCCTGTTTACTTTTAGCCACGTTGGCAGAGAAACGGCGGATGAATTCTTCCAACTCTTTGCGTTTTTCTTCAGCCTTCTTGTTTTGATTTTGTTGTTGACGAAGGGCAAGTTGGCTTGATTCGTACCAGAAAGTATAGTTGCCGGCAAACATAGTGATTTTGCCGTAGTCGATGTCGATAGTATGGGTAGAAACAGCGTCGAGGAAGTGACGGTCGTGGCTAACTACAAGTACGGTGTTTTCGTAGTTAGCGAGGTAGTTTTCGAGCCACATTACAGCATCTACGTCAAGGTCGTTGGTAGGCTCATCGAGGAGGAGATTGTCAGGTTTGCCGTATAGAGCACGTGCAAGGAGTACGCGTACCTTTTCTTTATTCTCCAATTCGCTCATAAGCTGATAGTGGAGCTCTTCTTTGATGCCAAGACCGCTAAGGAGTTGAGCTGCGTTGCTTTCGGCGTTCCAACCATCCATTTCGGCAAATTTTTCTTCCAATTCAGCAGCGCGGATACCATCTTCTTCAGTGAAATCTTCTTTGAGGTAGATAGCATCTTTTTCTTCTTTCACGCGCCAGAAGTGATCGTTACCCATCATTACGGTGTCGATTACGGTGAATTGGTCGTAGGCAAAGTGGTCTTGTTTGAGCACAGAGAGGCGTTCGCCTGGACCGAAAGATATTTGTCCGCGAGAAGGATCGAGTTCGCCACTAAGCATGCGGATGAAAGTAGATTTGCCGGCACCATTAGCACCGATTACACCATAGCAGTTGCCTGCTGTAAATTTGAGGTTGACATCCGAGAAGAGTACTCGTTTGCCAAATTGCATTGCGAGGTTGGATACTGTAATCATATTATCATAAAGTCTACAGTCAACAGTCGAAAGTTAACAGTCAATGGTTAACAGACAACAGTTGAGAGTTGAAAGTTAGCGAAGATTATTAATTGTGAATTGTGCATTATGCATTGATTCAAGGTAGTTTTGGAGGATGATTGTGGCACTGATTTGGTCAATGAGAGCTTTGTTTTGGCGAGCCTTTTTGCTTATGCCACTATCAATCATAGTTTGAAATGCCATTTTGCTAGTAAAACGTTCGTCGATTAGTTCAATTTTCTTATCGGGGTAGAGTTTGTGTAGTTTTCCTACGAACGTATTGATGTATTTAGTTACTTCAGCAGGCTCGTTTTGTAGTGTTTTAGGGTAGCCAACGACTATGGTTTCTACCTCTTCTTTAGTGAAATAGTCAGCTAAGAAAGAGTATATTTTTGGTGTTTCTACAGTAGTTAACCCGTTGGCAATCATTTGCAGTGGGTCGGTTACCGCAACGCCAATGCGTTTTTGTCCGTAATCAATTGCTAATATTCGAGCCATTATTTTTATTTTTAGTAGCGAGTAGTTAGTAGGAAGATTTTATTGTGTGTCTATTAAGATGCAAAGTTACAAAAAAAATATGATATTGGAAAATTTCAATAAATTGTAATAAAATAATTTTAAGATTTGGTTTTATGTATAAAAAAACGACCGATTCACTTGTGGGTGAGTCGGTCGTTTGGTTTATTTTAAATTGAAATTTG
>JAZQRP010000104.1:0-3671 GCA_045629685.1 Candidatus Aphodosoma sp.
GTGATAGAAACCTTCGTAGCCCTCAGTGTTTTCAGGAGCGTCGATAGGGAGCAATGAGTTGTACTCTTGAGTCAACTTGATGGCATTGATCATCTTGTTTTTAGCAGTACCTGGGTGCACGTTGCAACCTTGGAATTTGAGAGTAGCAGCAGCAGCATTGAAGTTTTCGTATTCCAATTCGCCGATTTCGCCACCATCGACAGTGTAAGCCCATTCGCAACCGAATGCTTCTACATCGAAGTGGTGAGCACCTTGACCGATTTCTTCGTCAGGGTTGAATGCTACGCGGATTTTTCCGTGTTTCACTTCAGGGTGAGCCAAGAGCCACTCCATAGCAGTCATAATTTCGCAGATACCAGCTTTGTCGTCAGCACCGAGTAGGGTATGACCGTTAGTAACCACGAGGTCTTGACCTTTATATTTCAACAATTCAGGGAATTGTTCTGTTGATAAAACGATATTTTCTGCTTCGTCGAGCACGATGTTGTTGCCATCATAGTTTTCTACCACGCGAGGTTTCACGTTTTTGCCACTCATGTCAGGAGCAGTGTCGAGGTGAGCGATGAAACCGATAGTAGGGCGTTTCTCGTCAGTATTAGCTGGAAGAGTAGCCATTACATAACCATTGCCATCGAGAGTAACTTCAGTAAGACCGATTTGTTTCAACTCTTCAGCAAGATATTCTGCGAAAGTCATCTGACCGGGAGTAGATGGTGTAAGTCCAGTGTTTTCGTCAGATGTAGTGTGGAAACCCACATATTTGAAAAAACGTTTAAGCATAGTTTTTATTTGAAATTTGAAATTTGAAATTTGAAATTTGAGTCGGTTTTATTTTAACATAAGTACATATTTTATGTTCGTAGGGTTACAAAATTTAATTTGTATTTCCAACGTAAATATATTCTGTACTTATGTTTAAATTATATGCAAGAAATTACATAAGCATACCACCACAGCAGTGGATAGTTTGACCGCTTACATAGCTTGAGAGGTCTGAGCCGAGGAATACAGCCACGTTAGCAACATCCTCTGGAGTACCACCACGGCGAAGTGGGATAAGTTTGTTCCATTGTTCTTTTACTTCGTCAGACAAAGCACCAGTCATCTCAGTGATGATGAAGCCTGGAGCGATACAGTTAGCACGGATGCCACGTGAACCTACCTCTTTAGCGATAGATTTAGCAAGACCAATCATACCAGCTTTAGAAGCAGAGTAGTTGCATTGACCAGCGTTACCATTTACACCAACTACAGAGCTCATATTGATGATAGAACCACCTTTTTGGCGCATCATGATAGGAGTAACGGCGTGGATGAAATTGAACGCTGATTTGAGGTTTACGTTGATAACAGCATCCCATTGAGCTTCGCTCATACGCATCATAAGACCGTCTTTAGTGATACCAGCGTTGTTGACCAAGATGTCAACGCGACCGAATTCTTTAACGATTTCTTCTACTACTTTGTGTGTATCTTCAAAGCTTGCTGCATTAGAAGCATAGCCTTTAGCTTTTACGCCGTAAGCCTCGATTTCTGCTTGAGTTTTAAGTGCGTTTTCGTCAATATTCAAATCAGTGAAAGCAACATTACAGCCTTCAGCGGCATATTTCAATGCGATTGCTTTACCAATACCACGTGCTGCGCCAGTAATAATAGCGACTTTTCCTTCTAATAGTTTCATATTCTTAGATTTTTGGATTTTAACAGAAGTACAAATATTTTGTTTTGGGCTTCTGTTTAGTTGTTTCTATTTATAATTTATAAACGAATAAATAAAATATTCAGTGCATGTACTTGAAAAAAGTATTTATTCTAATAAAGTTAGAAGTACAGATTATAATTTGTAAGCCTATAATAAGTCAATTCTGTACTTATGTTAAAATAAGAGTCTATTTGTATATCAAAAATATGCAAGGGCGTTTGTGGAGGTCGGGTTGTTTGCCTTGCGAGATGAGGTGCTTCCAATCGCCGATGGTCATGGTGCGGATATACTCGTTTTCGGCTGTGATGTCGGCAGCTACACAGAGGCGTGTTTGTCCTTGCAGTGTGCGACATAACTCCTCCAACATTTGCATATTACGATAAGGTGTCTCAATGAATATCTGTGTTTGATGTTCGCTATAGATGCGTTTTTCGAGCTGTTTGAGTCGGGTAGAGCGGTCGGCTTTCTCGATAGGCAAATAGCCTTGGAAAGCGAACGATTGTCCGTTGAAACCACTCGCCATAAGCGACATCAATATGCTCGATGGACCAACCAATGGCACTACCTTGATACCACGACGTTGCGCTATAGCCACTACATCTGCGCCTGGGTCGGCAATGGCAGGACAACCTGCTTCGGAGATGATGCCTATATCCTTGCCCGCTTTGATAGGGTCGAGGTATGAGCCAATTTGCTTAAGGTCGGTGTGTTGATTGAGTTCAAAGAACTGAAGTTCATCTATATTTATGCTCTTATCCACCTGTTTGAGGAAACGACGTGCAGTGCGCACATTCTCCACAATGAATACTTTCACCTTGCGAATAATCTCTGCATTATTCGAAGGCAATACATTATCAAGCGGCGAATCGCTCAAAACAGTTGGTATCAAATATAGTGAAGCCATTAAATTATTTCTTTTTTTAACAGAAGTCCAACCTACTATTTAGCCAATTTTACTCTAATCACCTGTGTCATACAATGCGCTGCACCATAGCCTTTGATAAGAGTTTCGAGTGGTATCCATTCCACCTTAACGCCGTGTTTGTCAAGCGACTTTTGTAATTCTTTTGATTGATTGCCTACAGCAAGAATATGGCGAGGTCCAACAGTCAAGAAATTATTGGCATAGTGCAACTCATCTTTTTGCGAAATCGGAATGATTGTAAATCCACGCTCTTTCAAAAACTCAATGAACGAGACATCCTTGCGTGTAAGTTTATACTCTTTTTCTCCATTCTTGCGAGTATAGAGGACCACAGTCACCCACTCAGGGTCGCCCTCTTTGGCATAGTAACGACTCTCCACCAAAGTACACAAATCCTTATCTATTATATTAAAATATGTGTCGAGGTGCATCTGCATTTGCCACCATTTGTGGTCGTTTACTACAGCAATAGTGTCGTGCCCGAAAGCATCTGCCTCCATTATTTGGTTGATAGCCTCAATATTTGTGCGCATACCGCAACCGATGTAAGAGATAGTGCCTCCACGAAGATAGTCGCCCCCTTCCAATCTGCCATCACCCGTGATAGTGAGAATAGGTTTAACGCCAAGTTGTTCGTAGCAGAGCGATATGATTTCGGTTTCGTATGCACGTTGAGTCGAATTCATGAAACTGATGACATGTCCGCGTGGGGTAGTAATACTTTGGTCGCGAGTGAAGTATAAATTCATCAAGGGTGAATGAGTATATACAGCCTCAAAACCTGTATTCAAGTCCGATTTGTGTAGGCTTACAGTAGGACGGAGTAGTATGCAACGTATAAGGTCGGCACGCGACATCTCACCTATGACGTATTGTCGGTATTCCTCCGTAGCCTCAGGAGTCATGTCAGGCATATTTTTAGTGTCGTAAGTAAGAGTTTTCATAGCGCAAGCACGCAATTTTTCGATAGGTACTTGGTTGAGCAACTCCTTTACGGTATGCACTTTTATGCCATTTGCCTCGAGAGCCTTAATATAGCCTCTA
>JAZQRP010000105.1:0-1670 GCA_045629685.1 Candidatus Aphodosoma sp.
ATACTTGAAATGAGCAAGATAAGTGGCTTTGTGGGACGCATGCGCGGAACTGGCCGCCCAACCAAGAAAGAGAGACGCGATCTTGACCAGTTTGTTGAAGAGAGCTACGACAACGACTTCGAGGAGTTCGATTTCGACGAACTTTAAAACTCGAGCATGACCACACGCTTTACCACAAGAGATTGAGAAAAGCATGCACAAGATACAGATTATTTACAAAAAAGATAAAAAAACTTTGGAGTAAAGAAATAAACGCACTATCTTTGCAAACGCAAATGAGATAAAACCATTTGCAACATAAAGGTCGGTTCCGTAGCTCAGCTGGATAGAGCAACGCCCTTCTAAGGCGTGGGTCAAGCGTTCGAATCGCTTCGGAATCACAAAAGAGGAAAAATCGTTTGATTTTTCCTCTTTTTGTGATTATATAGTTTGCTCGCTCTCTAGCATATACCTATATAAAAAAACAATAACCCTGAAGTATGCTTTTCAGCAGGGACAGCAGGGTCTTACGGCACAAAGATAAGAACAAGTTTGAAATAAACAAAGAAATATTACTACTTTTATTTATTCCATACTCAAAATTAACCTTTTTAGCATTATCTTTGTCATCGTTAAGAATATTAGGAACAGCAATAATGAAATACGAAGAATTAGTATCTATATTATCACAAGCACGAATAGGCAAATATTTTCGTGTTGCAAAAGGTAATAAACAAAGGACTTTACAACTATATCATCATAACCTTAAGTTAAGCCAACGTTTATTCGGTGTTATTGGAATGTTTGAAATAGCACTGCGAAATGCAATACACAATCACTATTCACAACAATTCAATGACAAAGATTGGATAGTAAACTCAACTGCACCCGGAAAGCTGCTCGCGTATGATGCTAAAGAAATTGCAGAAGCACAGAATGAATACATCAAAAAAGGCATATACAGTGCAGACAAGATGGTTGCCACCTTTAATTTTGGATTTTGGACTTACCTCTTCACAAAAAACAATTATAGGATAGGCGGTAAAACGCTATTGCAGATATTCCCTAATAAGAAAAAAGGTCTAACGCAGAAAGATGTATATAATGACCTTTGTGCCATACGAGAACTACGCAACCGTATAGCACATCACGAACCAATCTGTTTTGATAAATCTAAGAATTTAAGTACCCAATATGTTGTAAAACACTATGATTTAATCAAGACATATTTTACCTATATGGGATATGACGCGAATAAATTACTGAAAATTGTAGAAAAGCCAGATAGCGTAATCAAAGAAATAGATAAATTATAACCACTTTGTAACCATATAATAAAAAAGCATTATATTTGCACTGTTTATTCCCGGTAGCCCCTGATTCGTCAAGCTATCGGGTTTGGTTTTTTATATAGCAAAGCGGATTTATCATTGGATAAACCCGCTCTTTTTTTTCTAAAACCAATACCCTTTATTCTCTTTTTTGTTCTCAAACAGGGGCGGTGTGAAGAGTGCTGCTGTTGGTGATGCGTGCCACTCCGGGAACTCCTCGGGGTGGGAGCGTAGAGTGTTCACAATATCAAGTAGCGTGGTGCTGTAATCCTTGTTGCTACCGGTAAGCCTATCGACCACGATGTTACGCAAGGCACTGATGATGATACTCTGTACCGGAGTAGCCGTACCCAAGAAATG
>JAZQRP010000106.1:0-20541 GCA_045629685.1 Candidatus Aphodosoma sp.
CAATTACAGTAATATTTTGAATTATTAATCTAGGAATAATAACACTTACCCCCCCCATAATTCCAATATATAGGATTATCTCCAAATGTCAACAACCAACCATTACAATGTAATATAACAATGAATAATGTTGCTACAATACGCAATAGTTCTATATTTGAATCTCTAAACTTACTCATTCCCAATTATTCAAACATTCCACCACTCTCTTCACATCTTCCTCTGTCATGCAAGGACTCATAGGTAGACTTAATTCTTCGTCTGCCAAACGTTCGGTTATTGGCAATGATAACATAGGCATATTCCAAGATGCTTTTGCATAGCATTCTTGTTTATGAGGAGCTATTGGATAATGACATACTGTGCCAATTCCATTCTCTGCTAGATATTTTTGTAACCTATCTCTATTTTCTTTGCCTTTTACTATGATTGGGAATAGATGATAAGCATTGTTTGCATCATCTAAACGTTCTGGTAAAGAAATTAGAGGATTATTGATGTTTTCGTAATAATATTTAGCCACTTGTTGACGAAGTTTTACATCTTCATCAATGTATTTTAGTTTTACATCTAGAATTGCTGCTTGAATTTCATCTAAACGACTATTGCGTCCAGTGTATTGGAATACATATTTCACACTACTACCATAGTTTGCTAATGTTCTAATGGTTTTTGCAAGTTCCTCATCATTTGTCGTAACAGCACCACCATCACCTAGTGCACCTAAGTTCTTTCCAGGATAAAAACTATGACCAGACGCATCTCCTATATTACCTGTTTTTATGCCATTATATGTACAACCATGAGCTTGAGCGTTGTCTTCTACAAGTTTCAGGTTATACTTTTTACATAGGTCAGCAATCTTTTCAGTATAAGCCAAACGACCATACAAATGAACAATGCAAATAGCTTTTGTACGTTCATTAATACGTTCTTCTATTAAACTATCATCAATTTGAAGTGTATTAGGATTTGGTTCTACTAGAACTGGAACTAATCCATTTTCTGTAATTGACAAGATAGTTGCAATATAGGTATTAGCAGGAACAATAACTTCATCACCCGGCTTCATAACACCAAGTTCTATATATGCTCTAAATATCCAAATAAGAGCATCTAAACCATTGGCACAACCAATACAATATTTACTACCTATATAGTCAGCATAGTTTTTCTCAAAGCGTTCGTTCTCTACACCTTGTAGATACCAACCACTATCTATAACACGTTTTGCCGCTTCATGAATTTCTGAAGCGTATTTTGCGGTAATTGATTTTAAGGAAAGGAATGGGATGTTCATGATTAATTATTATAATAATCTTCAGGCGAATTTATAACTCCTTCTTTGAAATATTCATCAGTTTCTATTACAGGATATATATCTTCTACATTTATTGATGCAGATACAACTCCCCATGATAATCCAACACCGAAACCACACATTAAAAACTTAAGTTCGCCAGCACCATTTTGTTCACCCAAAGCATCTGATATTGTTAAAGGAATAGCAGCTGCAGATGTATTAGCATATCTATCTAATGATATTGGAAGTTTATTTTCTGAAATTTTAAATTTCTTTGCTAATTGTTTTAAGATAAAACCATTAGCTTGGTGAAATGCACAAACATCATAATTATCAATGTTAGTCTCAGTTTTTGAGAGAAATTCTTTGATAGTTCTTGGTACTACTGAAATGGTAAAACCAAACACATCATCACCATTCATTACAGTGTTATATAAAGTACGAGCATTTCCATCGTTCCAATTATATAAATCTTTAGTAGCATTTAAGTTTCTAAAACCACCTGCAGGAACTATAATAGAACGATAACCTGCTCCATCAGTTTTAAGAAGTCCTATTATTGAATCATTATCATTTCCTGTCTTTTCCAATAATATAGCTCCACCTGCATCTCCAAATAGCATTGCCACAGATTTATCTTCAAGGGATGTAATTTTGGTCATAGTTTCTCCAACTATTAGTAACGCATATTTTGAATCTGAATTTTGTAACAATGAGCATATTGTTGTTAATCCGTAAACAAAAGCAGAACATCCTAAATTCATATCAACTGCATAACAATCCTTGTTTAAATGTAGCCGCTTATGTAATACACAAGCAGTAGCTGGACGACGATAATCTGTAGCATGAGAAACAAATATTAATGTCCCAATTAAATCACGATTTATATTTCGTTTATTTACTATGTAATTCGCTGCAGCATAACCTAAATCAGATGCTGTTTGAAATTCAGAAGTTTTTCTAAAAGCATATATACCAGTTTTTTCAGAGAACTTTTTAACAAATTCAGCACCAAACTTATTAGAAAAATCACTATTATTAATAATGTTTTTAGGTACAGCAGATGATAATCCTATTATTTTAATACCATGAAATTTAAAAAACGACATTTATATAAAAAATTATAATGTTTATAATTTATTTCATCATCTAGCAGATATACCACCATCTAAAATCATATTTGTACCTGTAACCCATGATGATGCCTCACTTAATAAATAAATAATTGCAAAAGCAATATCCTCAGGTTTTCCCCATCTTCCTAACGGATATCTTTTCATATTTTCTAACAATTGTTCCTCAGAATGTATACCATGATCAATAATATGTGTTTCCACCATCGCTGGACACACAGCATTAACCCTTATCTTTTTATGAGCTAAGTCTAAAGCTGCATTTCTTACAAATGCGCTAATAGCCCCCTTTGATGCTGTATACATACTATTACCAGGGGAATTTTTACCCATTCCAGATAATGAACTTGTAAATACAACAGAAGAGGAATTCAATAGTTTCTTTGCTTTCAAAAGTTTTTGTAATAATAAGATAGGAGAAATAGTATTAGTTTGTAATAAATGTTTCAATTCTGATTCTTTTATAAACTGAATAGGTAACATTACATTAAAACCAGCATTATTAACTAAACCATTTAATGTTGGCAAATTATTAACCATTGCATCTATTGCATCAATATTATCTAAATCACATAAAACAGATTTATGTCCTTCTCCAACTAGATGACTTAATGTATCATTCAAGCGTAGTTCATTTCTGCCTGTTATTATACATACTGCTCCTAACTTTGAACATTCTATTGCAGTAGCTCTGCCGATTCCCGAAGATGCACCTGTGATTAATATGGTTTTACCTTTTAATGAGAACGGATTATATGTTAAATCAAAATCCATTTTACATTCTTTCTTTTACAATATTAAATAAATCTTCAATAGTGACAGAATTTCTAACATCATTTCCTTTAAGAAGAACATTATATTCCTCATCAACCATAGCGATTACATTCAATCCAATCAATGAAGACCATTCATCTAAATCATGATACTTAGTTTCTGGTGTAAAGATTTCAACTTCAGTTTCATCAAATTGTTCTGCAAATTTTTTAACAAATTCTTGTAGTTCCATAATCATTTATTTTAATCAATTTCTAAATATTGTAATAGTTTAGATTGTCTTCTTGTTTCTGGTGTTGAAATAAAAAGATAATCCAAATCTGTCTCTGCATATTGTATTGATTTCATAATGTTACGATGAAATCTTAGTACCTTGGTATTATCTTTCCTTACATCAAATATATTAATTTTTAATCCTAATATATCATAGGCAATATAGTTAGTAATCACAGAAGATGCTATTACAAAACTCATCTCAATTCCATGCTTACATATCCAACTCCCCTTCGTAAATAGCAAATGAGTCCAATCGATATTATATAATCTACTAAGAGCATAAGGTTCTTCATTCTTATAAATGATAAAATAATAATCTAATCCTTGTACCTCTCTTTTCTTATATTCTTTTGTCCATTTGATCTGTTTATCAACATCTCCATCTGATGTATGAATATAACGACCCAAATTCTCATCAGTCCTCAATTTTGTAATAAATTCAGCATCTTCTTCTGTAACTAACCTAGCAGTTACACCATATTTTGTAATTTGAAAATCAGTTGGTAATAATTTCATTTTTTATACTCTAAAAATTCTTTATAATCTCTTATGTAATCACTCTCGTCGTATTTCTCTGAAGCTAACACTAAACAAACTGCACCTGAAGAAAACTCAGTAAGTTCACGCCAAATACCAGGAACTACAACTAAACCTTGATATGGTCTATTAAGAACTACTGTACGTTTTACTTTACCATCATCTAAAGTAACAGAGAAACTACCACTTGCAGCTACTATTAGTTGATGTAAATCTTTATGTGCATGCCCTCCTCTTTCTGCTCCTCCTGGTACGTCATATAAGTAATACACTCGTTTAATATCAAAAGGAATAGTATTATTCGCTTCAATAACAGATAAATTCCCTTTCCTATCACTATGATGTTTACTATACTCTATAACAGAACAATCAAATACACTATTCTTATTCATGGTTATAGGTTTTAAATTCATCATAATCTCTTATATAATCACTCTCATCATATCTTGTTGAAGACAAAATCAAAGCCAAAGAATTTGTAGAAAAATTTTGCATTTCACGCCAAGTACCCTTTGGTACATACAAACCATAATATGAACGATTCAATGAAAAAGTCTTCTTCTCATTACCATCATCTACTATTACATCAAAACTACCCGATAAAGCAACGATTAATTCTTCATTATTCTTATATGCATGACCACCACGTTTTTCACCTCCAGGAACATCGTAAATCCAATAAGTACGTTCTATCTTAAATGGAATATGATTCTCCTGCTCAATGAAAGAAAGATTTCCACGAGCATCAAGGAATTTTGGAAGTTGGATAATATATGAATATTTACCCTTCATAAGTTATATTAAAATCGTTCTTAAGACGCAATAAACCTGGCAATACATTTTGATTGAAGCCCATATCAGTTAATGTATTCTCTACCTCAAAACTTTGCTCAAAACCACTATATAAAACATATTTCTGATTCTCACCGAAAAACAACTCTGCTTTGTATTTACCAGCATTAATTATATATGGATTTATTGCAAACTCAAACGTATATATTCCTTTTTGTGAATCATTTTGTCCTCTCTGTCCAAATTGTTTACCAATTTGACAGAGAGTCATATCATCTAAAGTCGCAATACGAATATTTGCATCTAACATAGCATTTTCTTTATAGCACATCACTTTAAGGCGAAATAATATTCCTGTTTCTATAGTAATTTGGTTTGAATTATCTAAAGGGATTATCTCAAATGATTTAATCCTTAAAACGTCATTACCTGGTGCTATAGACAAATCTTCAAAATATTGATTTTCCGAACTTCCGCCATCTCCTATGTAATAATTTATAGTATCAGCGATGTTTCCAAAATATTTTACCATCCCATTTTCTAATAAAACACCACTTTTACACAAACTCTTAACACTCGCCATATTGTGACTCACGAAAAGCACAGTTCTACCCTCACCTTTTGATACATCTTGCATTTTTCCGATAGCTTTCTTTTGGAATTCAGCATCACCAACAGCAAGAACTTCATCCACAACCAAAATTTCTGGGTCTAAGTGAGCAGCGACAGCAAATCCTAAACGCACCATCATACCTGATGAATAACGTTTAACAGGAGTATCAATGTAACGTTCACAACCTGAGAAATCAATTATTTCGTCTAATTTACGTTTAATCTCACTTTTATTCATCCCTAAAATGGCACCATTCATAAAGATATTTTCACGCCCTGTCATTTCTGGGTGAAAACCTGTACCTACTTCCAACAAAGAACCAATGCGTCCTTTTGCACAAATAGTTCCTATAGTTGGTGCTGTTACTTTAGATAACAACTTAAGCAATGTACTTTTACCCGCACCGTTCTTACCGATAATACCTACTACATCACCTTGTTCTACTTTAAAGTCTATATCACGTAAAGCCCAAACATACTGTGAATCACCTTTAGAGGTTCTATCATTGGTTTCACCTATCTTCAGATAAGGATCCTCTTTACGTAAAATAGTAGTTGTCCACCATCGATTTAAGTCGTGACTGATGGTTTTTGTTGAAACTAAACCTAAACGGTATTGTTTGCTAATATTGTTAAATTCTATTGCTGTACTCATTACTGTTGATGCGTATATTCGTTGATTTGTTTATTTGATTGTTTTGAGCTGGCACTTCGATAAGCTCAGTGACCGACAATTTCTGTTAACTAAAAACTTGACTATACAGTGTCCATGAAGCTTTTTTGTACTCTATTAAAGATGACAATACCTAATAATAACAATACAATCATAAAAGAAAAACTATATGCTAGCCATCCCCATCCTATAAATTCGCCTGCTCCTAAAAATCCATATTTAAATGTTTCAATAATGGGGGTGATGGGATTTAAACAAATAAGAGTACTGATATCGTAACCTAACACCATTGTTCCTTTAACTTGCGTTAATGGATAAACAATAGGCGTACCATACATCCAAAGTTGTACCACAAATGTAAATAAAACTTGCAAGTCTCTATATTTTGTTGTCATAGAAGATATAATGATACCAAAGCCTAATGCAGTCCCTGCTAACATCACTACTAACAAAGGGAAAAGTAAAGCATATAAATTAGGATAAATATCAGTTCCGATTAAAACAAAATAGATATAAACACATACAAATAGCAAAAATTGTATGAAAAATCTCACCAAATTACTAATAGTTGTAGAGAGAGGACTAATTAAACGAGGGAAATAAACCTTTCCAAAAATACCTGCATTGGCAACAAATGTATTTGAAGTCTTATTCAAACAATCTGCAAAGTATTGCCACATGCAAATACCTGCTAAATAAAATAAAGGTTGCGGAACCCCATCGGTAGGGATTCCAGCTATACCACCAAACACAACCATGTACATTGCTACAGTCATAGCTGGTTGTATAACAAACCAAAGTGGTCCTAAAATGGTTTGTTTGTATTGGGTAATAATATCACGTTTTACAAACAAAGATAATAAGTCTCTGTACTGCCAAATTTCTTTGAAATTTAATTCAAATAACTTGTTTTGGGGTTTAATAACGGTAGTCCATTGTTCCATATTGGTAATTCGGTAATGCGGTGATGCTGTGAGACGATATAAAACTGACTATCCTCAACCATATCACAACAAATTAAACTATATTTATTATTATTTAATTATTCTAGTAATTGATTCGACTCACCATATAACTGACTCACCGAATCAAAGGCGCTTCGCCCTTTCTATCTTTCTGCTCGCATGGGATTATTTAAGAAATCTTCGTATGTCATGCAGATACCATTACGAAGTTCTATTAAAGCTACAAATATATAAATATTGTTTGAATTTCAAACGTTTCTTAACAGAAAAATATCAACAATAAAAAAAACATAATACTTAAGTATATAGTAAAAATTGATGATGTTATAATATTAGTAATTTTTCCCTATCTTTGCAAAACCTTTTAAGCAAACACAACAAATTATAATAAAATGTTATTCAACTCACTAGAATTTGCAATTTTTCTGCCGATAGTGTTTATTATCTATTGGTTTGTGTTGCAAAAGAAGCTAAAATTACAAAACTTATTTATCGTTGTAGTTTCATACATCTTTTATGGATGGTGGGACTATCGTTTCTTATTCCTTATTGCCCTTACCTCTTTTTGCAGTTGGCTTAGTGGTGTGCTTATAGAAAAGGTAAGAGAACGTTCTACCCCCCCCCACTTGGTTTTCGGCTAAAACAATACTAATCAGCAACATAGTACTTAATTTAGCCATTTTAGGCTTCTTTAAATACTATAATTTCTTCGTAGATAGTTTCATAGATTTATTCGCACTTATCGGAATAACATTACAATCAAGTACACTCAACATCATCCTACCCGTAGGTATCAGTTTCTATACATTCCAAGCCCTTAGCTATAGTATTGATGTCTATCGAAAAAAGATAGAACCAACCAAAGACATCGTAGCATTTTTCGCTTTCGTAAGCTTCTTCCCTCAATTAGTAGCAGGTCCCATTGAACGTGCAACAAATTTACTTCCTCAGTTTTATATCGCTCGAAAATTTGACTACGATACAGCTGTAGATGGCATGCGTCAAATCCTTTGGGGGTTATTCAAGAAGATAGTTGTGGCCGACAATTGTGCTATTTATGTAAACCAAGTTTTTGCCGACTATACCAACCAAACTGGCAGTACACTACTTTTAGGAGCAATCTTCTTTGCTTTTCAAATATACGGAGACTTCTCAGGGTATTCAGACATAGCCATCGGTACCTCCAAACTATTTGGTATAAAACTATTGCGCAACTTTAATGTTCCTTATTTTTCACGCGACATTGCCGAATTTTGGCGCCGTTGGCACATATCACTTAACACCTGGTTTGTAGATTATTTATACATTCCATTAGGTGGTTCAAGACCATACGTTTCGCCACATAGTAAGCATCCAGAACTAACCAAGAAAGCCAAAGTAATACGCAACACCTTTGCTATTTTCCTAACCAGCGGACTATGGCACGGTGCCAACTGGACCTTTGTAGCATGGGGTGCCTACCACGCCCTACTCTTCATTCCACTTATCCTTTTAGGTAAAAACAAACGCTTTACCGACACCGTAGCAACATGCAGAATACTACCTAACATTCGCGAATGTTTCCAAATGCTACTTACGTTCCTTCTTGTAGTAATCGGTTGGGTATTCTTCCGTGCCGAAACCATAACACAAGCATTTGAGTATTTGGGAGGAATGTTACAATTGTGCACACTAAAGGCGTCATATATCTTCTTTATACAACCAGAAATATGGAAAACTTCACTTTCAATAATTGCTATGTTGATAATTGAGTGGGTATATCGTCATCAAAAGCACAATTTTACTTTACACAACGTTAAATACGAATGGGTAAGATGGATTATTTACTTCATCATAGTTTTCACTTGTTTAGTATTCCAAGTGCAAGAAGAAATCCAATTTATTTATTTCCAATTTTAAAAAGATATGAAACCTTTTCTTACTAAAATAATTCTATTTACTACCATTTTGCTATTTATATTAGGGATTACAGAATATTTATTACGTATTATTCCTAACGATTATTCATATAAAAATTCTTACTATAAAGAGAATGCAAAAGAAATAAAGATTTGGAACTTAGGCAGTTCACATGCATACTTTGGAATAGATCCAACTTATTTTAGCAGTACAGCGTTTAATGGGGCACATGTATCGCAGAGTATAAAGTTTGATTATTATATATTCAATAAGTATATAAATCAAATGGACTCGCTAAAAGTACTTATTTTACCCATATCGTATTTTACACTATACTCTAATTTAGAATATGGCGTAGAAAAATGGCGTGTTGTCAATTATACTTCGTATGGTATCTTTCTTCCTAATATAAGAAGTTCAGTCAGATTGCTAAGCGATAGTAAACCTTTCAATAGAGCAATTAAAAGTCTTTTAGGAAAACAAGATGAGAAATACTGTACCGAATTAGGCATGGGAACACAATATTGTTATGAAAAGAGAAGTAAAGATCTTGCCGCAACAGCAGAAGCTGCAGTAAAACGTCACACAAAAAATATGATTAACCAAGAAACTCTTTCTGCTAACCAAAATTATCTGAAAGAGATTTGTGAGATTTGTCATCACAAGAATATTAAAGTTATTTTATTAACTACACCAACCCATTTTTCATATTATAGTACATTGAATAAGAAGCAACTCAAGATTACTACAAAATTATGCAATGAACTGGATGAGAAATATTCTAATGTTACCTACCTGAATTGGTTAAAAAACAATAATTTTATAGATGAAGATTTTTATGACTCAGACCACCTTAACAACAAAGGAGCAATCAAATTAACACAACTATTGAATGATTATATAGAATAACTACTATAAAAACCGACCCTACAGAATCATCAATTTGAATTCCATAGGGTCGGTTTTATATTAATTAATTGAGTTATACTATCTTGCGGGGATTCGACAGAGTCGCTGGCAATTCAACAATGCTTCGACAGGCTCAGCAACCGGCTCAGTGACCGCGAGATCTATCTTTCTGCTCGCATTGGGTTGGTTAAGAAATCTTCGTATGCCATGCGAATACCATCACGAAGTTCTGTTTTATATGTCCAGCCTAAGGCGGTGGCTTTGCTTACATCTAAAAGTTTGCGTGGTGTGCCGTTTGGGCGAGTGGTATCCCACTCTATTTTGCCCTCGTAACCAACGGTTTCTGCCACTAAGGTGGTCAGTTCTTTAATGCTAATTTCTTTTCCTGTACCAGCATTTACTGTTTCGTTACCACTATAGTTATTCATTAAGAAAACACATAGGTTTGCAAGGTCATCTACGTAAAGAAACTCACGAAGTGGACTTCCATCACCCCAGCATGTTACTGTTTCTAAACCTGCTTCTTTTGCTTCGTGGAATCGACGAATAAGTGCTGGAAGCACGTGAGAGTGCTCTGGATGGTAATTGTCATTAGGGCCATAAAGGTTTGTTGGCATTAGACTAATAAAATCTGTACCATACTGACGATTTAAGTACTCACAATATTTTAGTCCAGATATTTTTGCTAGTGCGTAAGCTTCATTTGTTGGTTCTAATGAAGATGTCAGCAAACAACTCTCAGGCATAGGTTGTGGTGCAAGGCGTGGATAGATGCAAGAAGATCCAAGGAATTCTAGCTTTTTACAACCATTTTTCCATGCTGCATGAATTACGTTCATTTCTAGCATCATATTGTCGTACATAAAATCTGCCAAACCATGTAAGTTTGCAATAATACCACCAACCTTAGCTGCAGCAAGGAATACATATTCTGGTTTTTCTGCTTCGAAGAAGTCGTTTACTGCTTGTTGGTTTAATAGGTCTAGTTCGGCATGTGTACGTGTAATAATATTGGTATAGCCTTGGCGTTGCAACTCCCTTACAATCGCACTGCCGACCATACCTCTATGGCCTGCTACATATATTTTAGAATTTAGTTCCATATTACTTTACAATACCACGTTCAAGATATTCAGCTAAGTTGGTGCGAACATGTTCGGCGGCGCGTTCTACTGCAACTTTTTCCATGTCGTGTTTTACCATAAGTTCTACAAGTTCACTGAAAGAGGTGCGTTTGGTTGGATCCCAACCTAGTTCACGTTTAGCTTTTGAAGGGTCTCCCCAAAGGTTTACTACGTCAGTAGGACGATAGAAATCTGGAGACACTTCTACAAGTACACGACCTGTAGCTTTATCGATACCTTTTTCGTTTTCTTCTTCACCTACAAACTCTAGTTCTATACCAGCATGTTTAAATGCAAGGTAGCAGAACTCACGCACAGAGTGTTGTTCGCCTGTGGCTATCACAAAATCTTCGGGCTTATCGTGTTGCAGAATCAACCACATGCACTCTACATAGTCTTTGGCATATCCCCAGTCGCGAAGCGAAGATAGGTTACCTAAATAAAGTTTATCTTGTTTGCCTTGTGCAATACGTGCTGCAGCAAGAGTAATTTTGCGTGTTACGAAGGTTTCACCACGGCGTTCAGACTCGTGATTGAATAAAATACCAGAACAGCAGAACATATTATAAGCTTCGCGGTATTCTTTTACAATCCAGAAACCATAAAGTTTAGCCACAGCGTATGGGCTATATGGGTGGAATGGAGTATTTTCGTTTTGTGGAACTTCTTCTACTTTGCCATAAAGTTCTGAAGTAGAAGCTTGATATATGCGGCAAGTTTCTGTTAAGCCACATTGACGAACTGCTTCTAACACGCGAAGTACACCAGTAGCATCTACATCTGCAGTAAACTCAGGAGCATCAAAACTTACTTGTACGTGACTTTGAGCTGCAAGGTTATAGATTTCGTCTGGACGAACTTTACCTATCACTTGTAGAAGGCTCATAGAGTCTCCCATATCACCATAGTGAAGGTGGAAGTTTTCGTGACCTTCTAGGTGAGCTATACGTTCGCGGTAATCTACAGATGAACGACGGATAATACCGTGTACATCATAGCCTTTTTCTAATAAAAACTCAGCTAAATAAGAACCGTCTTGTCCTGTTACGCCAGTGATAAGTGCTTTTTTCATATTACTATCTTCCTATTCCTTGGTATTGGAAACCAAGTGTTGTTAATTCTTTTTTATCGTAAATATTGCGTCCGTCTATTACTAATGGGATATTTACCAATGTTTTAATAATTTCCCAATTTGGTAGTCGGAATTCTTGCCATTCTGTTACAAGGCAAATGGCATCTGCCTGTTTTACAGCATCGTATGCGTCGTTTGCATAATATAGATTATCTGTTTCTATATCTAGGTTTAGATGCTTTACTATAGGGTCATAGACACGTACTTTTACATCTCTTTCTAGTAACTTTTTAATTAATACCAATGAAGGTGCTTCACGCATATCATCTGTATTTGGTTTAAAGGCTAAGCCCCATACTGCTATAGTTTTACCACGTAGGTCACCTGCAAATGCTTTATAAAGTTTATTATATAGAACTTCTTTTTGCGCTTCGTTTATGCTTTCTACAGCTTGTAGCAGGTGCATTGGGTACCCCATTTGCTGTGCTGTTTGTACAAGTGCTTTCACATCTTTTGGAAAGCAAGAACCACCATAGCCACAACCTGCATAAAGGAATTTGTTGCCAATGCGTGCATCGGCACCTATGCCTTTACGCACCATATCAATATCAGCACCTACTAACTCACAAAGATTAGCAATATCGTTCATAAAGCTAATGCGCGTAGCGAGCATGCTATTGGCTGCATATTTGGTCATTTCTGCCGATGGAATATCCATAAATAGCACCCTAAAGTTGTTTAGCAGGAACGGACGGTAAAGTTTTGTCATTAATTCCTTAGCCTTTTCACTTTCTACGCCTATCACAACTCTGTCAGGGCTCATAAAGTCTTTGATAGCGGCGCCCTCTTTTAAAAATTCAGGGTTAGATGCCACGTCAAAGGGCACATCTACACCACGCTTGTCAAGTTCTGCTTGAATGGTTGCCTTTACCTTTTGAGCAGTACCAACAGGAACGGTACTTTTTGTAACAAGAACAGTATAGCGATTGATATTTTCACCAATCGTTTTGGCTACTTCTAACACATATTTAAGGTCTGCACTACCATCTTCATCCGGAGGTGTGCCTACTGCACTAAATACAACCTCTACATTTGGAAGTACTTCTTTTAACGATGTTGAGAAATGTAAGCGTCCAGCCTTAACATTTCTTGCGACCATATCATCTAATCCAGGCTCGTATATAGGAATATCACCTGCTTGAATGCGCGCTATTTTATTTGCATCTACATCAATACAAGTAACATCTGTACCCATTTCAGCGAAACATGTTCCTGAAACAAGACCTACATAGCCAGTGCCTACAATTGCGATTTTCATAATTTGTTTAGTTGTTGAGTCGTTTAGGCGTTTAGTCGTGTATTTTAGACTCAATTGTTCTTCTTAACGCACTTAACTTATTGGTTATTTTTTGTATCTCGTTCTTTAATGATTCAAATTCATTGATATCAGTAAATCCAAGATCGTACGATATAATTAGTTGACAATATGTTTCAATAGAAGATGCATAAGCTATTTCAATAAATCTTATCTGTTCTTTAAAACTTCTTATAGAAACACCCTCTGCTATATTTGAAACTATTGATACTGCTGCTCTTTGTACCTGAGAAGCAATTCCATAGGTTTCAGACTTAGGAAATTTATTAGTTAACTCATAGATATGTTTCACATATTGACGTGAGTCTTTCCATACTTCTAATTTTTCAAAAGAATAATTATAGTTCATAAGATAGAAATTAAGATTAATCAGGGAAATTTAAGTCGACTAAACGAGTAAACGAATCGTCGACTAAACGTTTGTAAATTTTGCCAAGCAAACTTTACAAACGTGCATCCACTACATCGCGTGGTACAAAGTTTTTAACGTCAAAGATTACGGCCCCGTTATCCTTGAAGTGAGCGAAGTCGAAATCATAGAATTCTTTGTGAGACACTGCAGCAATAACCGCTTGATAGTGTTTTCCTTTGTTTACTTTAGGAAGTAATTCGATGCCGTATTCTTCTTTTACTTCTTCTGCGTCTGCCCATGGGTCGTAAACATCTACATTTACACCGAAGTCTTTAAGTTCTTTGTAAATGTCGATTACTTTAGAGTTACGCATATCTGGGCAATCTTCTTTAAAGGTGATACCAAGCAGAAGGATATTTGCATTTTTAATCTTATGATCGGCTTGAATCATCAATTTCATGGTTTTTTGGGCAATGAAATTGGCAATGCTGTTGTTTACACGGCGTCCGCTTAAAATAACTTGGGGGTGATAACCCAATGCATTGGCTTTGTGTGCTAAGTAATAAGGATCTACAGAAATACAGTGACCACCTACCAAACCGGGACGATATTTCAAGAAGTTCCATTTGCTACCAGCTGCTTCGATAACGTCGTTGGTATCAATACCAATGCGGTCAAAAATAAGTGCCAACTCATTCATAAACGAAATGTTGATGTCGCGTTGGGTATTTTCAATTACTTTAGCAGCTTCTGCCACCTTCATATTGGGTGCACGGTGTGTACCGTTTTTCAAAATACTGTTGTAAAGGGCATCTACAATATCAGCAACTTCTGGAGTAGAACCTGAGGTGATTTTTTTAATGGTGGTAAGTGTGTTTACTTTGTCACCTGGGTTGATACGTTCTGGAGAATAACCGCAGAAGAAATCTTCGTTGAATTTCAAACCGGAGAATTTTTCCAATACAGGTACGCAGTCTTCCTCGGTACAACCTGGATATACAGTACTTTCGTAGATAACGATGTCACCTTTTTTAAGTACACCACCTAGCATAGCAGAAGCTTTCAAAAGCGGAGTCAAATCTGGGTTGTTGAATTCATCAATAGGTGTAGGCACGCTCACAATGAACACATTGAAATCTTTCAATTTTTCGGGGTAGCAAGCAAAACTAAGGCCTATTCCGGTATTGTTTTTATACAAATCCGTAGCCTCTTTCATGGCTGCCAAATCGGCTTCTTTGGTGTGGTCTTCTCCACGTTCTAGTTCAGCAATACGTGCCGCATTGATATCAAAACCCAAGGTTCTGTATTTTTTACCAAATTCAATTGCCAAAGGTAGGCCTACGTAGCCTTGACCAATAACTGCAATTTTTTTCTCTTTCATGACTAATCGATGAATCGGTAAATCGGTGAATCGATTTTCCCGTGTTGTTAATTATTAATTGTTTTTTTATTTGTCTATACTATTCATTCTATATCAATTAGCCGGTTAACCAACTAATCGCTTTGTAGAAGCGTCTACTCATCCAATTCCGCATCATCAAAATAGTAACCTTGTTGGTGTTGACGAGCCGCGTGTACATAACCGGCATACCCTTGCGATTGATAACCCGTAAACATACCGTAATTATTTTGATAGTAGGTGGAATATTCCATTTTCTTCAAGTTCACGTTATTGAACACAAACGACACGTTTTTGATACCACGCGAGTTCATCTGCTTGATGGTACTCTTAAAGAGGTTTTTATTGGTTTTTTCGCATGCTACGGTATAAATAATATGATCCATCATCGAGGTAATGGGGTAAACATCCCCTACCAAACCAATGGGTGATGTATCAAACACAATGTACGTGTATTCTTGTTTTAATCGTTCAATGAGCTTTTTCATCCTATCAGATGCCATCAATTCGGCAGGATTAGGCGGAATAACGCCCACCGGTAAAATATCAAATTTATATTCAGGGTGACGCAAAATGGCCGATTCCAAATCAATTTGGTTCAGCAAATGGTTTACCAACCCTCTGTTGGCATGTACTGAAAGGGTTGCCAAAATAGAAGGTTTGCGCAAGTCCAAGTCCACCAACAAGGTTTTTTTACCTGTCATGGCATAAACGGCTGCCATATTCACAGACATGTAGGTTTTACCATCGCCCGATTGGCTGGAGCTAACCATCAACGAAAAGTTAGGCTGATCTGCCAAAGTATATAGCGATAAATACGTACGAATAATGCGGAACGATTCGGCTATGGAGGATTTAGGGTATTTATCCACCACCACGGGATGTTCTATATTGGTACGACGCACCATGGAAATAACCTTATAGGCATTGCCCGATAATTTTTCAATTTCTGCTTCCGTACGAATAGAAGGATACAATAACTCACGCAATACAATAAAAGCAGCAGGCACAACCAAGGCAATCATCAAGAATGAACTATAGCGCTTGCTTTTTTCCGAGCCATTGATAAGCGAAGCAACACGAGCCCTATCCAAGATAATATTGTCTGGCGAGTTGGAGGCTTTTTGAATTTGTGCATCCGCACGTTTTTGCATCAAGAAGGTGTAATAATCGTCGTTGATTTTAAATTCGCGTTGAATTTTTAGCAGTTGTTGCTCTTTGTAAGGCAATTGGCGCATCTCGGCAACCACAGCTTCAATGCGTTCTTCCAAGTCTTTCTTTTGAATATCCAACGCTACTTGCATGTTCTTAAGCGACTCATACATTTGTTCTTTTAACGTCTCCAATTCGCGGGTGTACTTAGCATGCAAGGGGCTTTTCTCTCCTACCTCTTTGCGTTTTAGTTGTAGTTCTGTATAAGTTTTCACCAAGGAGGTTAAATTGGCATCGGTAACGCCTAAATTGGTAGGTGCAATAATGGCGCCATCTTCTACGTTGCTTTGCAGGTAATTGGTCAAATAGCTTAAATACGACTCTTTTAGGCGCATTTCTGTTTGCATGGCATCTATTTTGTTGTATTGCGACATCACGGAATTACCACCAGAAGAAGCCACCACAAAATTATCTGCCTTATAGGCTTTTAAACGATCTTCTGATATACGCAACGAGTCTGAGAGTTGTTCCAATTGATCGTTGATAAAGTCGATGGTTTTGATGGCCGCATCGTTTTTACGCGACAAGTTGTCTGCCAAAAACGCATCGCATAGGCCATTGATGAAATCGGCATCGCGTTCAGGCACCTCACCGGTAACAGACACTTCCACCACCGATGCCCCAGTCATTAAAAATTCAAAAGACAAACGAGCGGAATATTGCATCACCACCGTTTCTAACGTATGGAGTTTAAACCCAATATTGAAACGAGTACGATACATCGAACTTTTATCAATGGTCAAAAAGAAAGCCGAACTTTCCAAGGGCACTCCATAGGTACCTTTGCAGTAAAATTCCGATAGCGAGTTTGTTTCTTCTGCCCTGATTTCAAATTCATCGTTGCCCAAATCGGTAAATTCAAACGAACGTTCGTACGATTCGGGCGAAATATAGGTTGTTTTAATTTCTATGGGCGATTGTTTGTACAAACTGGTTTGACGGAAACGACCCAACGTGTAATAATCAATCAACATATCAGGCTGTAGCTTTACGGTACGCTCAATAATATCGTGCGAGCCAAACATAATCACCTGGTTGTTTACGTTACGATAGGCTTTTTCGGCACCAAAACCTTGCAACAACATGGCTTGCGAGCCCATGTAACCCTTGCTATCTTCAATGATAACCAAGGCATTGGTTTTGTACACAGGCTTCCAGCTGCGGTTTTGCAAGTAGGCAATACCCAAACACACAATAAGTGATATAACAAAAAAGTACCAGCCTTTTAATATGCGAATAATCCACATACGATAATCAAAAGAAGAGCCTTCGCTTTCTTCATTAAACTGATCGGGACTTGTATAATTAGTGGGTTGTTCCATAGTATATTATCTAAATGAGAATCCTAAATTAACCACCGAAACCAAGAAATTTAGCGAGGTGGACAACGTACCTATGGCGGCACTGTAATTTTCAATTTTCCAGAAATCGCCTTTAATAGGTCCTACATACAGCACATCGTTGGGTTGCACGTAGTAATATTCCGAATCGATGATGGAAATGGTACGTAAATCAAATTGTTTAACAATGGGACGTCCACCCGCTGGGTTTGGACGAATAAGGCGTACACGCTTTCTGTCTGCATTGGTAGCCATACTACCCGTAAGCGCCAAGGCTTGGAAAATATTGAGTTTTTCTTTGTATAACGGATACGCTCCCTTGCCCGACACCCCTAACATGTAAAATTTATCGTTGGCCAATGCAACCTTTACCATAGCATCGGGTACAAAATCTTTTAATCGCGCCTCAATTACCTTAGAAGCCTCACGAATGGTAAGCCCCACCACAGGTATAGATTCTACAAACGGAATATCTATGGTACCATCTTCGTACACACGATAAGTATACGCATTGCTGGAGCTACCGGTTGAACTACTAAAATTAAATATAGCCGTAGCCTCTTCGTTCAAGCTCAGCAAACGAATAACCAACTGATCGTTTTTTTGGATGCGATAGTAGGTATATGGTGCTTTAGGATATTGAGGCAACTTCTCGTCCGTTTGCAAATACGTTGTACTTTTATTGGTAATACAAGAAGTACCCAATAAAAGTAACAGCACAACAGATATCAAACTTCTCATTATTGTCCCCCAGCTAATCCTTTGCATAAATTGACAATTGACCAAATTAAAAGTCCAAACGATATGGTTGTTGACGTAATACCAATGGCCGTTAAGAACGAGTTTACACGAAAAAATTGTCCTTTAAAGGCCTTGACATAAATAATATCGTTAGGCTGAATATAATAGTACTCGCTACCCAAAATATCTTGGCTACGAATATCAAATTCTTTAATCTCAGTTTCGCCCGAAGGCATTTGACGCAACACCTTTACGTGTTTTCTATCGGCATACGTGCTCAAATCACCCCCTACTGCCAACGCTTCGAAAATAGTCATTTTCTCTTTGGTTAAGGCATGTCGCGAAGCTTGGTTTTCGGTAAGCAAATTAAAGTATGAGTTTACCAAACGCACCTCTACCGAGCAATCTTTTACGTAATCGCGTAATGCTGCCTCAATATCTTTTTTGATTTGACGAGTGGTTTTACCGGCTACCTGTATCGCTCCCAAATAGGGAAAATCAATAGTACCGTCCTCGTAAACCGTATAGGTATCTAATCCCTTGTAAGAGGAAGATGACATCGTTCCGTTAGTAGAGGTGGACGCATTGAATATTTTGCTCGATTCTGGGTCTAACGTAATAACTCGAATGTTTAACTCATCGCTTTTCATAATCTGATAATCGGCAGGTGTATGGTACTCTGGATAAGCAGGCACATACGCATCAGGCTCTTGCAAATAGCGCGTTTTGCGCGGCGTTACACACGACGGCATCAAGATAATGGTTATTAACGTAAAGACTGCGAAGTAATTTTTTAACATATTATGCAAACGATGCACAAATATACGTTAAGAAATACATAAAAACAAATATTGTTGATAAAATATTGAGGCATTGAAGCGCTGATTTTACGAGATAAGATAAGTGAGCAAGAAGCATAAAAAAAAGAAGGAGAGGTTACCCCCTCCTTCTCTACTATAAGACATTATCTACATTAACGTCCTGCTTGTTTGATGTAATTTTTAAGTTCAGCATTGTACTGATCGTTTTCAATAAGATCCTCCATGTTCATGTGCATACGGTAACGCCAGCTGTTTTTGGTGTTAGAAGGCACATTGATACGTTCGTCGTTAGGATTTTCGCGACGCATAGCATCCGAGATGCTAAATAGGTCTTGAATTTGGAAAATAGCCCACATAGCAGGCGAATATAGGTGTTGTACCAAAATATCACGGCATACCCACCATTCGGCAAAGTAAGGAGCTTGTCCCCAGTGACCCAATTGTTGGTTATAGAAACGTTGGGTAACGTCTGGTTTTTCTTCCCACCAACCACGAATGGTACTCATATCGTGTGTAGAAGGAGTTACCACCGATAGGTATTTAGCATCGGCAGGGTGGAAGAACTCGATGGTATCAATTTTGGGTGCACGTTGAATTTCAAGGCTCAAAATACCCAATTCGTTCATAACAGATGTTACGCAATCTGCCATCATACCCAAGTCTTCGCCGCAAATCATCATGTTGGTACTGCGTTTTAGTGCAGGCAATTTGCGAAGTGCCGAGTATTTCCAGTGACCATCTTGACGACGATAGAAATAATCTACGTACAATTCTTCAATTTTGCGTTGAATGTGGCTATCCAAGTAACGGAAAGTGGTAAGCACTTGCATGCCGTAGCGAGGATAGAATTGAGTGCCGTTAGAGCCTTTTACCTCAAAGAACAATACGTTAGAGATAAGGTCGAACAAGCCCCATTTGATTTTTTCTGAAATAATGCCTTGTTGGAACATGGCTTCTACTTTCTTTTGGGTATCGCAAGTAGGTTTCAAACGCAAAATCCAACCATCAAAGATATCGATGCAATTATTTTTTACCCATGGGGTGTCATCGCCAAAGATTTCCCACATTACTGCATCGGTAATGAAAGGCATGCAGAAACGGTTGTAGTCAAAACGGATGCCTTTTTCGGCAAATTCGTTGATGTGAACAGGGATAGAAGGATTCAAGTAACCCATAATACCTTCTTCTTGTTCGTATGGGATTTGCCAAATACGGAAGAAGCCCAAAATGTG
>JAZQRP010000107.1:0-2575 GCA_045629685.1 Candidatus Aphodosoma sp.
GATTGAATCAGACGACCCAGCCGAACTCGAGAACTTCAAACGCCGCAAATTCCAATACATGGCAGTCGACAAAGATGGCCGCGACGTATTCCTCGCCGAGAGCGGATACCTACTCCAAATGGCACAATCCGACTTCCCAAAAATCCGTTTCCACTTCACATCCGAATTCTAATTCTCTCTTACATACACACAAAGAGCTCAGCACCAACCATGCCGAGCTCTTTTTTTATATATCTCCCAATCAATCTATAATCACCACCCAAACGGATGTTTTGCCAATGGCAATGCTGCCAATGGGTGATAATCACCTTTGAGGCCTATAGGTTGGGCATTACGGATGTCATACACGGTGTTGATTGCCATGCGAGCATCTTCAATACCAAATCCACCACCACTGAGGATATCACGATAACTCTCTGTGTGCAATTCTGTGAAGCCTTCGCTGAATTCAAACTCCTCTCCATCAATATTTATCAAACGGAACGTACGCTTCTCGCCCTGCACTGCATTCTCTGGCAAATTGTCGGCATTGATGCTGAGGAAATAACGCACTCGCGCCTTCTCCAACTCAAGATATCCCGCCACACGGTCGTGCGACGCCACATGCACCACATTGCATGTCACCTTGCCAAACACCCATTGCAACATATCGTAGAAGTGCACCCCGATGTTCGTCGCCACACCCCCACTCTTGCGCACATCGCCCTTCCAACTGGTATAGTACCAATTGCCTCGCGAGGTGATATATGTCAAATCCACGTCATACACCTTATCCTTCGGACCTGCATCAATTTTCGCTTTTAAGTCACGAATCGACTGATGCAAACGTAGTTGAAGTATAGTGTACACCCTCTTGCCTGTCTCGCGCTCCACCTCTTGCAATGCATCCACATTCCACGGATTTAGCACCAAAGGCTTCTCGCAAATCACGTCAGCCCCAAGGCGCAACCCATAGCGCATATGGGCATCGTGCAAGTAGTTAGGCGTGCAAATACTCACAAAGTCAATCGCATTGCCTGTGCGATGCAACTTAGTGCAATGGCGGTCAAACAACTCCTGTTCGGTAAAAAACGCCGCATCAGGGAAGTATGAGTCCATAATCCCCACACTATCAAACTTATCATACGCAGCCAAAAGGCGATTACCAGTATCCTTTATCGCCCTCATATGGCGCGGAGCAATATACCCCGCCGCCCCAATCAATGCAAAATTTTTCATAATTATATTATAATGTCTACGGTCAACAAATTAACCCCTACGGGTAGGGTGCACAAAATATAGGTCAAAAAAAAGAGCCAGTAGATAATGCTTTAATTCGTTTGCAAACTAGATTTTGAGGTAAATTATTTTTTGACCATTCATTTAATTGTTTCTTTTTTATATTTTCGATGCGTTCTTTGAAATTATACGAACTTAATGCTCCTTTTATAGACAAAGCTTGATATACAGGTAAATGTAATACCAGAGAAGTAACTCCATATAATTTATTTGGCGACTTCATATGTTTATATATGCCATATAACGATTCTATTACATCTGAAGAATTATTGTGTTTATCTTTAATAGATAGCCAAGAAACTTCTTTTTTCATGTACTCTATTATTAAACATGCTAACTTGTGCATTCTATGAGAACCTTTTAATAATGTTTTCTTTATATGTTCAATGCATTGATTTACATGATAGATGGATAAACCATTTTGCTTAAATTCATTTTCTACAAAATAGATCACAGAAATAACCTCAGATAGTTCTTGTATAAGACTTGCATTAGTAGGAATAAATCTTAAAATTTCTTTTTCTTTATTGCCAAGGAATGAGTATTTTTCTAGAACACAAGAACTCCAATTAATCCAATTTTTTATATTCATAAAACGAGCTATTGTCCTTTGTTTTGGAGGTAAAATATAGGCAATATGTTTCATGTTATGTTGAAATTGAATATTTGTCATATCTTTTAAATATTCCTGAAAATCAGGTTCATTTTTATAAGTACGTTCTAAAAATGTAGCCAAACTATGACTTATATCTAAATGATTACGACAATTAGCCAATGAAACACCTTTTGTCATTGCACTAGCATTGTCTGTTATAACATATTCAGGTGCATGACCTACCTTACTAGTAACCTCGTTTAATGCATCACATATTTTCTGTGCATTGAAACTTTCTGCTGTCGTGATATTGACAATAGAAACATCTGAATGTGACAAAGGATGGTTTTGATGCTGTGATGGAGCTGCCAATGAAATAACTAATTTATTACTACCTATCATCATACTTTCATCAATTATCTCACAATAATTGATGTCTGATAATTTTTGTACATTTTCATTGTAAGTATCTAGTCCACATTTACGTGTCCATAAATCAATTGTATTAGCACATGGCAAATTACCAAATACATTATCATACACTTCATTGAATGTATCTAATATTTTAACTATAGAACGAGAACTAACTTTTATTCGACTACGCAAAGAAACACAAATTTTCATCATTGATTCGGAAAAATGGTGTCGTTTAACATCTTCAACAACTTTTCTAACATTTCCTCCTCGTCGAACTGTTTTGTT
>JAZQRP010000108.1:0-13856 GCA_045629685.1 Candidatus Aphodosoma sp.
AATTAGTGGAAAGTAAAACAATTAAAATATTGAAGCAATGAAAAGAACATTCCAACCTTCTAACCGTAAAAGAAGAAACAAACACGGTTTCCGTGAAAGAATGGCTACAGCAAATGGTCGTCGTGTATTGGCTGCACGTCGTGCTCATGGTCGTAAAAAATTGACTGTATCTGACGAATATTGCAAAAAAGCATAATTGTTAAGTCGGTTACATTGAAAAAATAAGAAAAGTATGGACAATTTTATGTTGTCTATACTTTTTTTATTGCTCGAAAATTTGTAACTTTGCACGTTGATAGTAGTGAGTTGCGAGTAATGAGTCGCGAGAGCCATTCGGAATGAAAACATGTGAAAGAAGTCTCGTTGTTTGCTGCTGAATTTTAATATATTGGATTATGAAAACAATTTGGAATTTTTTGAAAAGTCGTTTTTTGTGGGTTAATATACTTGCCGCTATTGTGTTGTTTGTTGTGATTTGTTGGGTGGTGTTTTGGCGATTGGATGTTTATACACATCATGGGGAGGCAGTGGAAGTGCCCGATTTGTCGGGGATGTATGTCGAAGAGGCTGAGTTGATACTTGAAGATTGTAGTTTGGGTTATGAGATAATAGATTCAGTATATATTCGTTCGAAGAGGGGTGGTGAAATCGCTGAGCAAGCTCCGATTGCAGGAACTAAAGTAAAGAAAAATCGTAAGGTTTATATTACAGTAAATAGCAAACAACGTAAGATGGTGATGGTGCCAAATTTGGTAGGGGAGAGTCGTCGTAAAGTACAATCGAATTTGAAAACTCTTGGATTTAATGTTGATTCGGTGCGTTATGAACCATACGAATTTAATGATGAGGTGTTGGCTGTGATGTGGGGCGATAGTACGTTGTCGGCAGGCGCAAAAGTGCCAGATGGTAGCCAAATTATACTTGTTGTGGGACAAAATGATATGTCGATAGAGGTGGTGGTGCCAAGTTTTCTTGGTATGACATTGCCTGAGGCTCGAAAAATAATAAAAGAGTATCGATTAGGATTTGGTGCTGCTCATTTTGACGAGGTTCCAGTTGATAGTATCGATAGTTTGCAATTTAGAGTTTATCAACAAGCACCAGATGCAGGCTTGTCGGTGTATGGTGGTAAAACTGTTGAGTTGAAATTGTCGAAAGGGACTGAGGAAATTGAAGAGTTTTTTTAATTCATGAATTTATTTAGTTGGACTGGTCGGACTGGTCTGACATGTCGGACTAAAAAATAGAAAAATGCAACAAGAACAAAATTACGAAGAAGATGATGATTTGATGTTGGAGCAGCCAAGGGAACGATATGAGCACTATCGTTTTACGGTTGACAAGGGGCAAACCATGATGCGAATTGATAAATATCTTGTCAATTGCATGGGTAATGTCTCGCGTAATCGTATTCAAGAGGCAGCCGATGCGGAACGTATTTTGGTGAATGATAAGCCAGTTAAAAGCAATTATAAAGTAAAACCGCTTGATGTGATTTCGATTGTATTGGATTATCCACGCAGTGCGGTGACGATTGAACCGCAGGATATTCCGATTGAAGTGGTTTATGAAGACGATGATATAATTTTGGTGAATAAGCAGCCTAATTTAGTGGTACATCCTGGATTTGGTAACTTTGATGGAACATTGCTTAATGCCGTGGCATGGCACATGCGTCATGACCCTAAATTTGATGCTAATAATCCGCATATAGGCTTGGTGCATCGCATTGACAAAGATACTTCAGGCTTGTTACTTGTGGCAAAAAATGAAGAGGCAAAAGCTAATCTTGGATTGCAATTTTTTAATAAAACGACAGAGAGAACTTATAACGCATTAGTTTGGGGAACGGTTAAAGAGGATGAAGGAACAATAGTTGGAGCTTTGGCTCGTGACCCACGCGACCGTATGTTGTTTACTGTGTTTGACGAAAACGAAAATCCTTTGGCAAAACATGCTGTTACGCATTACAAGGTGATAGAGCGATTTGCTTATTGTACGTTGGTAGAGTGTAAACTTGAGACAGGCCGTACCCACCAAATTCGTGTACACATGAAGCATATTGGGCATACGCTTTTTAACGATGACCGTTATGGTGGTAATGAGCCGTTGAAAGGTGTGCCAACAGCGAAATATAAACAATTTGTGCGTAATTGTTTTGAGGTGTGTCCGCGTCAGGCATTGCATGCTAAGACGCTTGGATTTACACATCCAACTACAGGAGAGTGGATGCAATTCGATAGTGAATTGCCTGCCGATATAACATCTCTTTTGGAAAAATGGCGTAAATATAATCCATCAAATATACTTGAGTAATCCTTAACTTCTTCATAGGATAACCCTACCTTTTACGAAGGATATACGAAGGATAAACGAAAGATAACTATAATTACATAAACATATAATGAAAAGAAAAATAGCAATAGTGGCAGGCGGAGATTCAAGTGAATGGCAAGTTTCGATGCGCAGTGCTGCAGGTTTGGATAGTTTTATCCCAAGTGAAAAGTATGAGAAATATACTGTAGTGATTATTGGAGAAGATTGGCATGTAGAGCATCCATCGGGTGAGAAATTGCCTATAGATAAAAATGATTTCTCATTTACATATCAAGGTGAAAAGATTAAATTTGATTTTGCATATATTACAATTCACGGGACTCCGGGTGAAAATGGTATATTGCAAGGTTATTTCCGTTTGTTGAATATTCCATTTTCGTGTTGTGATGTGTTGCAAGCGGCTCTCACATTCGATAAGTATGCTTGTAATAACTATCTTCGTTCGTTTGGTATTCGTGTGGCGAATAGTATCGTGTTGCGTGTGGGTGAGAGAGTTACCGATGAGAGAGTGCTACAAGAGATTGGGTTGCCATGTTTTATTAAGCCAAGTGTAGGAGGTAGTAGTTTTGGTGTTACTAAAGTAAAAACACAAGATCAAATTCAAACTGCGATAGCGAAGGCATTTAGTGAAGGTGAAGAGGTGATGATTGAGGCATATATGCAGGGTACAGAGGTGACATGTGGAATGTATAAAACTAAAACAGCTACACGTATATTTCCTATTACAGAGGTAGTTACTGATAACGAGTTTTTTGATTATGATGCAAAATACAATGGGCAAGTTGATGAAATTACGCCAGCTCGTGTAAGTGATGAAATAACTCGTCGAGTGCAACAAACTACTGAGAAAATATATCGTATTTTGAATGCAAAAGGTATTATTCGTGTGGATTATATTATTGATGCAGATGAGAATATCAATCTTTTGGAAGTAAACACTACTCCAGGAATGACAGCTACAAGTTTTATTCCGCAACAGGTGCGTGCGGCTGGACTTGATATAGCTGATGTAATGACAGAAATTATAGAAAATGAATTTTAAATAAGGAGTAAGGAGCAAGGATTAGGGAATAGGAAATAGTTCTCAACTCTTAACTCTCAATTATCAACTCTTAAATTATGGATATAAAAAATTTTGTAAAAACTTATTTTGAACAAATCAATTGGAATCAAGAGCCAAAGAATCTTTATGAACCAATAGATTATGCGTTGCAATCGGGGGGTAAACGTATTCGTCCGACTTTAGTGTTGATGGCAGCTCAGTTGTTTGGTGGTGATGTGGAGAAATGTATTAAACCAGCCGCAGCAATGGAGATATTTCATAATTTCACATTATTGCATGATGATGTGATGGACAATGCAGATGTACGTCGTGGCCGTCCAACAATTAAAGCTAAGTGGGATGATAATACTGCGATTCTCTCGGGAGATGCAATGCTTATTAAGGCTTATCAATATCTTGAAGAGGTACCTGCTAATAAATTGTTGTCAGTGTTGAAGTTGTTTTCAAAAACAGCATTAGAGGTGTGTGAAGGACAGCAATATGATACTGACTTTGAAAAACGTGAAGATGTTACAGTTGAAGAGTATTACGAAATGATTCGTCTCAAAACAGCTGTACTTTTAGCTGGTTGTTTGAAGTTGGGTGCCATTCTTGGTGGTGCTTCGGAAGAGGATGCTCAAAATCTTTATGATTTTGGTATTGCAATTGGTATAGCATTCCAATTGCGTGATGACTATTTGGATTGTTATGGAGATGAAAAAACTTTTGGAAAGAAAATAGGTGGAGATATTCTTTGTGGTAAACGTACATTCTTGCTTATTCAGACGTTGAAAAAATGTGGTGTTTCTCAACGTCAAACTATTTCGCAGTTATTGAAAAATACTGATATTGCGGGTGAAGAGAAGATAGCAACTATTATTGATATTTATACACAAATGGATATGCCAGCGGTTTGTACAGAGGCAATGGAAGAGTATTATACAAAAGCAATGGCTTCGCTTGCAAAAATTAATAAGACGGATGAGGAAAAAGCTCCATTTGTTGATTTTGCTCAAAAACTTATGGGAAGAATTGATTAATTTTGAGATTTTAATTTTTTTATAGTATTAATTTTCAGCTTTCAGCTTAAAAAATATGCCTTATAGAAGATTACCAAAAACAGATCAAGCTCGTCTTAAATCATTGAAGAAGGCGATTGCGATGGAGAAGATGCCGGTGAATGAGATACCTGTGTCGTTTCGTTTGTTAACTCAGGCTAAAGCTTATTTGCCGGTGTTTGAGACTTTGGTTAGTCAGTATAATATGACTTTTGAAACTCAGGTTACGGAGAGCAAGAAGTATCAGAATATGTTGAAGAATGCGCGTATGTATGTATCGCATTTTATTCAGGTGTTGAATTTTGCTGTGTTGCGTGGTGAATTTAAAAAGGAGGTCAAAGTGCTTTATGGACTTGATCCGGAAGATTATACTGTACCTGATTTGACTACAGATGCGGCACTTGTGGCATGGGGGCGTAAGATTATTGATGGTGAGCAGGAGCGTGTGGCGCAAGGGGGTACTCCGTTGGCTTATCCGACGATTGCTAAGGTGCGTGTTCATTATGATATATTTTGTGAGCATAGGACGAATCAGAAGACTCATCAGCAGTCAACTAGTCGTAATCAGCAACGTGTGGCTGAAATGCGTGATCAGGTAGATGAGCTTATCCTTCAAATTTGGGATGCTGTTGAGGCGGCGTATGTAGATTTGTTGCCGTATGCTCGTTATCAGGCATGTACTAAATGTGGGGTGATTTATTATTATAGGAAGGGTGAACAGCATTTGACTCCGAAGACAGATGAGGATATAGAGAGGGCTCAAGCGGCAACGCTTTCGCTTTCGTTTGAGGAGTAGATGTGTTGTTTGTAGAATAAAAAAAACTGGCCTGTTGGTCAGTTTTTTTATTTGCTTACGCTTTTTAGGAATATGTTGTTCATTGAGGGAAGGTGTTCTTCGAATTTGATGATTGTGGCTTGTGATATTAGTTCGGTTAGGAGGTTGTTGGCTGTGTTGTTGTCTTTGAGGGTGAATTCAGCGTATGTGTTGTTATTTTCTTCTTTGATGTTAAGTAGGTTGGCGGATTGGAAGTTGTGGCTTGATAGTTGGTTGCAGTTTTTGAGTGTGGCGGTGTATTTGTTTGTGCTGAATTGTTTACGGATGTCGTTGATGTTGCCTGAGAGTACTACTTGTGATTTGTTGATTAAGGCAATGTTTTCGCATAGTCGTTCGACGGAGTCCATGTTGTGGGTTGAGAATATTACTGTGGCTCCTTTGTTTTTTAGTTCTAAAATTTCTTTTTTAAGTAATTCGGCATTGACTGGGTCGAATCCGCTGAATGGTTCGTCGAAGATAAGTAGTTCGGGTTCATGGAGTACGGTGGTGATGAATTGTATTTTTTGAGCCATGCCTTTTGATAATTCTTCTACTTTTTTGTCCCACCATAATTCTATTTCGAATTTTTCGAACCAGTATTTTAGTCGTTTGAGGGTTTCTGTTTTAGATAGTCCTTTTAGTTGGCATAGGTATAGTGCTTGTTCGCCGACTTTCATTTTTTTGTATAGTCCTCGTTCTTCGGGTAGGTAGCCGATGTTTGCTGTGTTTTTTAGTGTTAGGGGTTTTCCGTTGAGTAGGACTTCGCCTTTGTCGGGTGCTGTTATTGAGTTTATTATGCGGATTAGTGTGGTTTTGCCTGCTCCGTTTGGGCCGAGTAGTCCGAATATGGTGCCTTGTGGCACGTTGATGCTTACGTTGTTGAGTGCTAGGTGGTTGGCGTATTGCTTGTATACGTTTTTGACTTCGAGGATGTTCATTTGGTTGTGTTTTTGTTTTTTTGTGTGGGTTGCTTTATAGTATGTTTATAGTATATTTATAGTATGTTTATAGTATATTTATGGTATGTTGTAGGTTGGGTGTGGATTGTGTTTTGTTTGAGTTTGTTTTGGGTGCAAATTTACAAAAAAAATTGGTTTAATGTTATTTTTTGTCAAAAAAGTGTGTTTGTGTGGTTAAAAATGTGTGAGATATGAGATAATTTTTGTAAATTTGTAGCAATTTTTGGGGGTCTTTTGCGTTTATATGAATAATGGTGTTTTTTTTGTATAGAAATGGAGTTAAGGAAAGTTTTCTTATTGTTTGTAACTATCTGTTTTTCAGTTAATATAGCGAGGGCTCAGGATACGTTCTATGGTGAGGTTGGTCTTACTGGAGGATGTGGTTTTGTGTTGGGTGATAGGAATGATTTTTTGTTTCAATATTCTCAACCTTTGGGTGGATTGTATGCAAAATATAAATTTAATGGTCGTTGGGAGGGTCGTTTGCAGTTGGATGGGGGTGTTTTGGGTTATGGTGATGGTTTGGATTATGGTTATGTTGGTCTTCAGGCTTTGGGTGAGTTTAATTTTTTTAATTATGCTGTGAAGAGGTGGGAGGCTAATTATTCTTGGTTTTCTCCGTGTTTGGTTGGGGGGCTTGGTGTTGTGTTGTTTGATTTGGGAGGTAAGCCTAAGTTTACGATGACGTTGCCTATTGGTGTTGGTATGAAGTTTAAGTTGAGTAATCGGGCGAATGTGGGTTTTTATTGGACTGTTGCTAAGGCTTTTTCTGATAGGATGGATAATATGTCGAATCCGAATGGGTTTTATGGGAGGTTTTGGAATAATCAGGATTGGTATTCTACTGCTCAGGTGTTTTTGTCGTTTAATTTTTATAAAATATGTGCTCCATGTCGTAATGGGGTTAAAGTTAAGAGTAAGAGATGATTACATTGAAGGATAAAATTGATATGGCTCGTTTGCCACAGCATATAGCTGTTATTATGGATGGTAATGGTCGTTGGGCTAAACGGCATGGGAAAGAGCGTTTGTATGGTCATTATAATGGTGTTGAGTCTGTGAGGGCTGTGCTTGAGGCGTCGGTTGGCTTGGGTGTTAAGTATTTGACTTTATATACGTTTTCGACTGAGAATTGGAATCGACCTAAGGAGGAGGTTGATGGGTTGATGGAGCTTTTGGTGGAAAATATTGTTAAGGAGACTCCTACTTTTCATAAGCATAATGTTCGTTTTACGACGATTGGTGATAATTCGTTGTTGCCTGAAAGGGCTTTGCGTAAGCTTGAGGAGTGTATTGCGGATACTGCGTTGAATAGTGGTTTGACTTTGGTTTTGGCGTTGAGTTATTCTTCTCGTTGGGAGATTACGGATGCTGTGCGTAGGATTGCGATGAGGGTTAAGAATGGGGAGTTGAGTGTTGATGATATTGATGATTCGGTTGTTTCGGATAGTTTGACTACTGCGGGTATTCCTGATCCTGAGTTGTTGATTCGTACGAGTGGGGAGTTGAGGTTGTCGAATTATTTGTTGTGGCAGTTGGCTTATACTGAGCTTTATTTTACTGATACTTTGTGGCCTGATTTTCGTGAAGAGAGTCTTTATGAGGCTATTATTGATTATCAAAAGCGTGAACGTCGTTTTGGTAAAACTAGTGAACAACTTGTTTAATTATTTTTTTTGTTTTTGATTTGAAAAGGTTATTTTACATATTTGTTTTATCTCTTTTTGTTGTGGTTTTATTTGCTCAAGATGATTCGGAAGAGGGTCGTTTTGGGTTTGATTATACGCTTACACCTAAGGAGGTTACTATTGCTGATATTAAGATTACGGGTGCATCGTCGTATGAGGATTATGTGCTTATTGGTTTTTCGGGTCTTAATAAGGGAGAGAGAATTCGTATTCCTGGGGCTGATTTGACTAATGTGGTTAAGAGGTTTTGGAAGCAGGGGTTCTTTTCGGATGTTAAGATTTTGGCTGATAAGGTTGAGAATGATAGTGTTTGGCTTACGATAGCATTGAAACAGTTGCCTCGTGTGTCGAATATTAATTTTTATGGTTTGAAGAAGGGGGAGATAGAGGATTTGGAAAAGACGATAGAGGTTCAGAAGGGTAAGCAGCTTAATGCGGATGCTATAGATAGGACTAAGATTGCGATTCGTAAGTTTTTGTCGGAGAAGGGTTTTCATAATGCAGAGGTGTTGGTTTATCAGAAAAATGATCCTATGGTGGATGGTAATGTTGTGGTTGATATAAGTGTTGATAAGCGTGAGAAGGTTAGGGTAAATGATATTATTGTTGTTGGTAATGAGGCGATGACGATTGCGAAGATTGATCGTGCGATGAAGAAGACTAATCGTTCGGGTAAGATAGCAAATGTTTTTCGTGCGAAGAAGTTTGTTGAGAAGGAGTATGTTAATGATAAAAAGGTTTTGATTGAGAAGTATAATGAGATAGGTTATCGTGATGCGGTTATTGTGAGTGATACTGTGGTTAAGCGTGATGATGGTAAGGTTGATGTTTATCTTGAGGTTGATGAGGGTAAGAAGTATTATTTTGGAGATATTAAATGGTTGGGTAATACGTTGTATCCGAGTGAGTATCTTGATCATATGCTTAATGTGGCGAAGGGGGAGGTTTATAATCTTAAGGATTTGAATAAGCGTTTGTTTGAGGATGAGGATGCGGTGTCGGCATTGTATAAGGATAATGGTTATCTTTTTATGAATATAGATCCTGTTGAGGTGGGTATTGAGGGTGATTCGATTAATTTTGAGATGCGTATTTATGAGGGTCAGCAGGCTACGATTAATAAGGTTGTTATTAATGGTAATACTCGTGTTTATGAGCATGTTGTTCGTCGAGAGATGCGTACTAAGCCAGGTTCGCTTTATAGTCAGAGTGATTTGATTCGTACGTTGCGAGAGTTGGCTCAGTTGAAGCAGTTTGATGAGGAGAAGATATTTACGGGTGTGGATTTGCAGCCAAATCCGGAGGATGGAACTGTTGATATTGCTTATAATTTGGAAACAAAATCGAGTGATCAAGTAGAGTTTTCTGCGGGTTGGGGACAATCGGGTATTGTGCTTTCGGTAGGTTTGAAATTTTCGAATTTTGCAATTCAGAATCTTTTCAAACCAGAAACTTATCGTATTGTGCCTCAAGGGGAGGGTCAGACGTTGAGTTTGAAGGCTCAAGCTAATGGTATGTATTATCAGAATTATAGTATATCATTTTTTGACCCTTGGTTGGGTGGTAAGCGACCTAATTCTTTTTCGGTTAGTTTCTTTTATTCGGTGCAAACGGGTTTGAGTAATCGTTATTACGAAAACTATAATTATATGTACAACTATTATAATAATTATTATAACAATTATTATGGTAATGATTATTATTATGGTACGAATAATTATGGCACGGAATATGATAAGAATGTGTTTATGAGGACTATTGGTGCATCGGTGGGATATGGTACACGTTTGAAATGGCCTGATGACTATTTTACGTTGTATGCTAATGTGTCGTATCAACGTTATCATTTGAAGAATTGGTTTAAGAGTTATTATGGATTTGAGTCGGGTGTAACAAATGATCTTTCGCTTGGTGTGACTCTTTCTCGTAATTCTATTGATAATCCGATTTATACGCGTCGAGGGTCTTCTATTTCGTTGTCATCTTCAGCGACTTTTCCGTATTCGTTGTTGGAAAAGGATGTTGATTATGCATCGATGTCGTTGGCAGAGCGTAGTAAATGGATTGAATATCATAAGTGGAAGTTTAATGCTAAGTTTTTTGTGCCTCTTACTTCGGATAATAAATTGGTGTTGATGGCTCGTGCTGATTATGGTTTTTTGGGGTACTATAATAAGGATAAGCGTTCTCCGTTTGGTAAGTTTTATGTTGGTGGTGATGGTATGTCGGGGTATACTACTGCAGGAACTGAAACGGTGGGTCTTCGTGGTTATGAAGCTGGCTCTTTGACTCCTTATTCGGGTTCAGGTTATTATGGGTATAATGGTAATTTATATACAAAACTTACGGTTGAGTTACGTTATCCATTGTTGCTTAATCAGTCAACTAATATTTGGGCTTTAGCTTTTGTTGAAGCAGGTAATGCTTGGAGTGAATTTAAAGACTTTAATCCTTTTGATTTGAAGCGTTCGGCAGGTGTTGGTGTACGTGTTTATTTGCCTATGTTTGGACTTCTTGGTATTGATTGGGCGTATGGTTTTGATCTTGATCAAACAGGTCGTCGTGGTGGTAGTCAATTCCACTTTATACTTGGTCAGGAGTTTTAAATAGGGAATAAGGAGTAGGAATTAGGGTGTTGATGGATAGGGGATTAAACTAAATTAGATATTAAAGGTCTAAAATAATAAAAGAATAAGTGATATGAAAAAGTTATTTGTAATGTTGTGTGCTGTGATGATAACATTTGATCTTGCAGCAAAGGGGGAACAAGTTGTGCTTGTTGATATGGATTATATAATGAGTGCTATACCTGCATACGAGACAGCGAATGAGCAACTTGATCAGATATCAAAAAAGTGGCAAAAAGAGGTTGAAGCTATTTTGATAGAGGTGCAAACTATGTATAAGAATTATCAAACGGAGCTTGTGTTTCTTTCGGATGATATGAAGAAGAAAAGGGAGGATGAAATTATTGCAAAAGAGAAAGAGGCAAATGATTTGAAGCGTAAGTATTTTGCTCCTGATGGTGAATTGTTTAAAAAACGTGAAGCTTTGGTGAAACCAATACAAGATGAAATTTATAATGCAGTTCAAGAGATTTGTGAACAGCAGGGTTATCAGGTCGTGTTGGATAAATCAACAACTAATAATCTTATTTTTGCATCGCCAAAACTTGATATTAGTGATGAACTACTTGAAAAACTTGGTTATTCTAAGTAATATTTGTTATAGCAACTATAGCGATTATAGCAATTATAAAAACACTAATAAACTAATCATTAATAATTAATAATTAATAAAATTATGTTAAAGAAAATCACACTTTTTTTAGTGGCTACAGTGTTGCCACTTTTTGCGATGGCTCAAACGGTTAAACTTGGTTATATCAATTCACAGGAGGTGATGATGATGATGCCAGAGGTTAATGAAGTTGAAAAACAATTGGCAGACTTCAATGAAAAGAATATGAAGTATTTGCAAGATATGGAAAAAGAGATCCAAGATAAATATGTGAAGTATGAGCAGGAAAAAGATAATATGACTGACGCTATTCGTAAGGTGCAAGAAGAAGAGTTGATGGGTCTACAACAACGTCTTCAAACAACTTATCAAGCGTTGCAGCAAGAGGGTCAAAAAAAACAAGCAGAACTTATTCAACCATTGCAAGAAAAGCTTCGTTTAGCTATTGAAACTGTTAGTAAAAAACAAGGTTTGACAATGGTTTACGATATGATGTCAGGTGCAATTCTTTATAAAAGTGAAGCTGCTATTGATATCACTCCTGCTGTGAAAAAAGAATTGGGAATTCTTTAATTTCTTACAATTTTTTCTAGTTCGACTAGAATTCTGGTTTAACTAGTTTCATGGGTTGAAATATGAAAAAAATAGTTTTAATAATAGTGTTATCTCTGTTATTGGGGGTAGCACTTTATTCGCAAGATAACCTCTCTATTGTCCAGTCAAATTCTGCAGTTGTGCGTATTGCATATCTTAATCGTAGTTCAATTGAGGATGTTGTACCTCAAGTTGAAACTATCGAAAAATTGTTGTCTCAATTAAAAAATGATTATGAAGCTGAATTTGTGAAGATGACAAAGGAGTATGAGGGTAAGGTTAAATCGTATCTTGAACGCAACAAGCAGATGTCAGAGCCTATTAAGCTTGCACGTCAAACAGAAATCACGGAATTGGAAGCTAGAATGGCAATGTATAAAAAACGTTATCAAGAAGAGCTTGATAAACAGCGTAATGAGTTGTATGCTCCAATAAATGAATATATAGATAATGCTATTCGTCGTGTTTGTGAGCGAGAGCAAATAACTATTCTTTTTGATCAAGGACAACCTCTTTATATGTCGGCTCAGTGTGTTGATTTAACATCTTTAGTAAAGGCTGAGTTAGGTTTATGAAAATTGGGATTTTTGATTCGGGCTATGGCGGGTTGACCATTTTGGAGAAAATACGTGCTCGTTTGCCTCAGTATGATTATATCTATTTTGGAGATAATGCTCGCACTCCGTATGGTTCTCGTTCATTTGAAGTTGTGTATCAATATACACTTGAATGCGTAAAGAAACTTTTTGATGAAGATTGTCAATTAGTTATACTTGCATGTAACACGGCATCTGCCAAGGCTTTACGTACTATTCAGCAAAACGATTTGCCATGTATTGCTCCAGAACGTCGAGTATTAGGTGTAATACGACCTACGGTTGAAGCTATAGGAGAAATAACTAAAACGCGTTGTGTTGGGCTTGTTGCTACAGAGGGTACAATTCAAAGTAACTCATATCCACTTGAAGTGGTAAAACTATTTTCGGATATAGAGGTTGTTAGTCAGGCGTGCCCAATGTGGGTTCCTCTTATAGAAAGTAATGAGCATAATACACCAGGGGCTAGTTATTTCGTGCATAAGTATATTGATGCTCTTTTTTCGAAAAATGATCATATTGACACTTTAATTTTAGGTTGTACACATTATCCTTTGTTGTTGAGTCAAATTGAAAAGGCAGTGCCTGCTGGGGTTAGGGTATTGACTCAAGGAGATATAGTTGCAGCTTCGCTTGAAGATTATCTTAATCGTCATACTGAAATAGCTTCTCTTTGTTCTTGTGGAGGGTCAATTCGTTTCCTTACAACTGAATCTGTTGAGAAATTTGCTTCTTCAGCATCTATTTTTCTTAATCAACCAATTATTGCAGAGCATATTACTTTATGAAATTAAATATTCGTAAACCATTGATATTTTTTGACCTTGAAACTACAGGATTGAATATTATGACGGACCGTATTGTTGAAATTGCCTATCTTAAGGTATATCCTAATGGTAATGAAGAGTCAAAAACGTTGCGTATTAATCCTGATATGCCTATTCCTATTGAGTCGTCGGAGGTGCATGGTATTACAGATGAAGATGTTAAAGATTGTCCAACTTTTAAGCAAGTAGCGCAATCAATAGCTAATGACTTTAAGGGTTGCGATATTGCAGGTTATAATTCAAATAGTTTTGATGTTCCATTTTTAGCTGAAGAATTTTTGAGAGCTGATGTGGACTTTGATTTTGCTAATAGTCGTTTTATTGATGTGCAAGTTGTGTTTCATAAAATGGAGAAGCGAACACTTGAGGCTGCATATAGGTTTTATTGTAATGCTGAACTTATTGATGCGCATAGTGCTAATGCCGATACTCGTGCTACATATGAGGTTTTAATGGCTCAACTTGATTGTTATCCTGAACTTCAAAATGATGTGGAATTTCTTTCTAAGTTTACTAAATTTAATCGTAATGTTGATTACGCTGGTCGTATAGTATTAGATAGTGATGGAATTGAAGTATTTAATTTTGGGAAACATAAGGGTAAATCAGTAGAAAAAGTTTTTAGAGAAGAGCCGTCTTATTATTCTTGGATGATGAATGGAGATTTTCCTCTTTATACAAAAAAGGTTCTTACAGCTATT
>JAZQRP010000109.1:0-3022 GCA_045629685.1 Candidatus Aphodosoma sp.
AGGCGTTTTGACAGATCTGCTAATATAGCTTTACCATATTCAGCTCGTGTATTGCCCTGTTGTTCATCTTCAACGATCAGACGACCAACATTCCAATATGCAGTTACCATAGCAAAATTAACTGCTTTGTAAGCTGTTCGGCGTGCAGTAACAAGTACTTCGCGAATTTCTGCGAATAGGTGACTTGAGTTTGAAAGTGTTTGATTAGATTTATCGATCTCGCTCATCATTGTATAATTTTGTTAATTACCCTGCAAAGGTACAGAAAATTTTGCAGATATGCAAGTTCTGGTTTGTGAAATGATGATTTATTGATGAGATTTGTATAAAAGTCACTTCTTCTTTTTTGACAAAATAGGCGTGCTGCAAGTTAGGCGATCACTGTAGGACATCTCTAGGACTTCTATGGGCTTTCGGTGGCTTTCTATAAATGTGCTTCTATAATAATGCTGCAAAAATCTTCGGCGCGGAAGGGATTTTGTGCCGAAGATTGGAGAAATTTGTTATAACATGGCGCTTAAAGTAAGCGGAAGGTGTTGATTACCAACGCCTCCCGCTTGTGTGATTTTTTTGTTATTTTTTTCTTCGTGCCGAAGACTGTGCCGAAAGTTTGTTTTATCGACTACAACTCCTGTCCCATTACATTGTAAGTCTTGCCATCGCGAACGATAAAGAGTTGACCGTCGCGAAGAATTTTGGTTGATGTCGATTTTTTTACACCTATGCTCTCTAATTCAGTTGTAGTAGCCTTTTTAACTACAAAATTCTTGATCTCCCATTGTGGTGCGTAACTCTCTGTACTTGTATAACAGAAAGCAATGTTTACGTTCTGACCACTATACTCAGATAGGTCTATTGCTCCAGATTCAAACCAATTCCAATTATCTCCAGTAGGATATGTTGGTATAACTAATCGATCCCAATCCGCAGATTCAGGATTCGTTTCGTCATAATTTGTTGAAATCCATAAAGACATTTGTTTGGTATCTTGGAAGAACTTAGCTGCATGACTAAATGTAAGCACGCATTTTGAGGTTTCTGGTAATTCTATACATGGTGAAATGAGATAGGCTTCTGATGTATATTTGGTAGAACCTTTTATACATTTAGCAACCATTCCATAGCGTGAATCCCAATTCCATATTGAACTAAAACCGCTTGGCAGTAATGCATTGTAAACGGTAAAGTCGCCTTGTGATGAAGCAAATGTTTCCGTGTATGGAACAGATTTGCATTCTTGCTCAGGCGTTGGTGGTGTGGTTTTATCTTCATACGGCAAGAAATACAATTGCTCTATTTGACCTGTGTTGCCATAAAATGCAAAATAATTATTGCCCGTATGAAGCGACAAATATCGTTCAGCAGAGCCATCATTGAAATGTGCGATTACTTGGTTTTCTATAATATCAAATGTCAAAGATTTACCTACGGCATCTAAATTAGCGCTATTACCCGATTTCCATGTTATATATTGATTTCCATTTTTAAGTTTCCAGTTAGTGCCGTCTGCTTCTAAATCCCAAATGTATTGTGCATCCAAGTTACTTGTTGCTATTGCATCTATATTTTCTTTGCCAGCAGATACGGCTTGAAAGCGTTTCGTGGAAGCAGTTCCAAGATCTGAGGTCATGTAATACCAATTGTTCTTACTATCTTCTTCCCTGTTGGCTACAATGACATATTTGCCAGGTTTAAACTGAAGACCATCAGACTCGTCTGGCATTTCTTCCTCTTCGGAAGATCTTACAATAACATAAATTGGATTTGCGTAATATGTACTTCCAGCAAAATTAACGTTACCATTATTATCACTAAAAGCAAGAGCTAAAATATATGTCCCTGGAGCAAGATTAATTGTTCCCGAAAATGTAAGAGTGCGAGTAGCTCCTGCTCCAATTCCTGTCAAACTTAAACTTATTTCATCATAATCTTGACCACTAGACAAGTCAGTTGTATATAAAACTAACGCAACAGAACCACTAAAGTTTTTGGATCCAGTATTTTTTACATTTAAGCTAATTCGAGAAGTCTTACCTGTCACAAGTTGATTACTATCATCACTATATATTGTAAAATCAGAATATGTTTCAATATCCGCCTTGTGATAAACTTTGAATGACGTTAAATTAGTATAGTATTCTGAACCTACAATTTGATAACCTAAATCATTACTTTTACAAAACAAAGAAACATAATATTTTCCTGGCACTAAACCTGCATTACTAGATACATATGGATTGAAGGTTTTAGTGCCATTTTTTGCTATGGTACAATTCTCTTCTATTACATAATCAGCAAAATAATTACCATCTTTATCTAGAACCATCGCTATTATATCACCTGTAAAACTTGTCGTTCCATAATTTTTAACGGAGACAGATGATGCCAATGTTCCACCATAACGGATTGAATCAGCACTAACATACCAATTTGAATTGAGTTGTAGATTTGCAACATTTGAATTAGCAGTTCGAGGTAGCATGTCTATAATCGCTCCTTGTATAGCCGTGTAATCTCCACTTGATCCACTTCCGATACCTCCTTCCCCTGGAATTAGTGCAGTTATGGGGTAGTAAGCATCGCAATTACCACTCCATCCCCAATTAAAATGAAAGTAATTTTGACTATCATAACCGTCACATACAAACGCATGACCACCACCATCACCTATTCCCCAATATACCATGGGTTGTTTTTTGTCAAGTTGTCCTTTCATTAGAGAAATCCACTCTGCATCAGTATAGTTTTCTTTCTCTGCATTTTTTGTTGTAGAACTATACCGAAAATAATTTATTGCAGCATTTACAAAAGCATCTTTCCCCGCTGAACTACCACTGCCCTTATTGAAATTCCAGTATTTTTTTGATAACCCATAATCCATATCCAACGCTACACCACAATGATACATTAACGTAGCAACGGCATTTATCTGCGTTGTCGAACTTGATGAGCTCAATTGATTGGGCATGTTATTCCAATCGTAGTATGTTCCTCCAAAGTTTGCACTTTGAGTTCCATAAAA
>JAZQRP010000110.1:0-3920 GCA_045629685.1 Candidatus Aphodosoma sp.
GGAAAATTTGTATTTGAATAATGAAAAGGTTACAGACTTAGTTATACCTGAAGGAGTTGACTCCATTAAGAGTTATGTGTTTCATAATTGTTTATCACTTACTTCAATTACAATTCCAAATAGTGTAATTTCGATTGGGGTTAGTGCATTTTCATATTGTACAAATCTTAAGTCTGCGACAGTTTCAAATGGAGTAACTTCGATTGAAAATTATGCATTTTTGAATTGTTCGAACCTTGCATCTGTAACAATTCCAAATACAGTAACTTATATTGGGGATTATGCTTTTGGGGGTTGTGGAATTAAAGATTTATACGTAACAGCAAAAAGTATAGAAGATTATTGTAATAGTAGTGTATATGAAGCTATGCTTTATGAACACAAGGGTTTGCTTGAAAGGAAAAGACATTTAGTAATAAATGGTTTAGAAATTACGGATTTAGTTATACCAGAAACAATAAAAACCATTAACAATAACACATTTATGGATTTTTCTTGCATTACAGAAATTATAATTCCTAATAGTGTTACTTCTATTGAAGGAACAGCTTTTTTGCGCTGTACAGGACTTAAATCAGTTAAGATAGGAAATGCTGTAATTTCTATAGGTGAATCTGCTTTTAGTGATTGTTCAAGTCTTGCATCAATAGAAATACCAAATAGTGTAACATCGATTGGAGAAGGTGCTTTTTGCTGTACAGGACTTAAATCAGTTAAGCTTGGAAAAGGTGTAACTTCTATAGGTAGATGTGTATTTTATGATTGTACAAAGTTAGATACAATAATATGTTTTGCTACCATACCAGCAGATGTAAATGGTGAAACTTTTGATTTACAATATAGTTATAATAATACTAAATCGCACTATGATGATTGTTTGCTTTTAGTTCCAAAAGAATCTTTAGATGCTTATAAAAATCATGAGATATGGGGGATGTTTAAAAATATTAAAGGAATAAAGGGACAATATACTATTACGACCTCAGTGAATGATGAAATGATGGGTGCTGTTTCTGAAGGTGGAGTTTATGAGGAAGATTCTGAAATTATACTTACCGCAATAGCAAAAGAGGGACATGGTTTCGTAAAATGGTCGGATGGTAATACTGAAAATCCACGTAAAGTAATAGTGTCGCAGGATTCTACTTTTACTGCTATTTTTGGTAAATTATATACGATTGCTGCGTCGGTAAATGAAGAAAGAATGGGTATAGTTTTAGGCTCAGGGGAATATGGCGAAGGTTCTGAAATTATATTAACAGCGAGCGCAAATGAAGGTTATCATTTTGTAAAATGGTCTGATGGTAATACAGAAAATCCACGAACTATTGTAGTTATAGAAAATGTTTATTTAACTGCCGAATTTGGATTAGATGGAATACAAACACCTGTGAAAGATGTAAATAAATTGTCTGTAATGATTTATGTACGTGATAAAATGATTCATATAGAAGGAATAACAGAAGATTATCAGATATTTGATGCTTTTGGTAGATTGGTTTACAGAGGTCGTGATGCTGTGGTGTCGTTGCCACGTGGGGTGTATGTGGTTGCTATTGAGGGTGAGGTTGAGAAAGTGGTGATTTAGATTACATATAATGAAAAAAAAGACCTAACGTTTTATGCGTTAGGTCTATTTTTTTATCTGTACTTTGTACTTTAATCTTCGTTTATATCACTTTCGGCAAAAGGTTTGATTTCGCAGAGCTCTTGGTATTCGTTCCAGTCTGGATCTATTTCGACATAGAGAGTGATTGGGAGTTGCGGGAAAGAGGCAAGGGCTTCGTTGAGCCGTTCGCCGAATACGCGAGACGTGCGAGCATAGAAAACGAGTGTGCGCTCGTTGTTGCCAGTGTAGATGCCTGTGAGAATTGCGAGTTTGTCTTTTTCGACAGCCTTGCGTAGTGCGTCGATGACTTGCTCCATCAATTCGCCTTCGGCATCGGATGGCATACCATTGTGGTTGGAATCGTATTTCCAATATATTTCTACGCGTTCTTTGAATTTACCCGATAGGCGAAATTCGTCGATATTGTCGCGACCAGAAACGAAAATAGGCATTTCGTTGTCGGCCTCAGCCATTGTGCTAAACCAATTGTCTGTGAGTTTCATATATTAGATTTTTAGTAGTGAGTAGCGAGTAATGAGAATAAAATTAAAATTAAAATTAGAAGGCTTTCTCGTTACTCGTTACTAAATTACTCGTTACTATTTTATTTAGATTTCCCAAGCGAGAGCACTTGCGCCGAGGATAGCGGCATCGCTTTCTTTGAGGGTAGAGAATAGGACTTTGATTTTGCCTTTCCAGATAGGCATGAGGTTGAGGTTCATGCTTTCGACGATAGGTTTGTAGATAAGGTCGCCAGCTTTTGTGAGACCACCGAAGAGGATGATTGCTTCAGGTGCAGAGAATGCTACGAAATCGGCAAATTTCTCGCCCAGCATGCGACCTGTGAAAGCAAAGATGTCTTTAGCAACTTCGTCGCCTTCGATAGCAGCATCGAATACATCTTTAGAAGTGATGTTTTCGGCAGGAATATTGCGAAGGAGAGTTTTGCGGTCGGTGAGTTCGATAATTTCGCGAGCAGTGCGAGCTACGCCCATAGCTGATGCGTAAGTTTCGAGACAACCAGTCTTGCCACAACCACAGATACGACCATTGTTGCGCACAGCACAAGTGTGACCAAGTTCGCCAGCAAAACCATCGTGACCATAAACTACGCTACCATTGATTACTATACCAGAGCCAACACCTGTGCCGAGGGTAATCATGATAAAGTTTTTCATACCACGAGCTGCTCCGTATGTCATTTCGCCTACTGCAGCAGCGTTAGCATCGTTAGTGAGGGCTACAGGTATACCAACGCGTTCGCTAAGCATATCAGCAAAGTGAACTACTTGGTTTTTAGCCCAAGTGAGATTGGCTGCACTTTCGATACAGCCAGTATAGTAGTTGCCATTAGGAGCACCAACACCGATGCCTCGAATATCTTTGATGTCGTATTCTTTGTCTATAAGTTTTTTGATACCTTCTGCAAGGTCGTTAATGAATTCTTCAGGATTGTTTTGTGTGTTGCTGCGAATGGCTGTTTGTTTCAACACATTACCACGAGCGTCAACAATACCAAATTTAGCAGTTTGTCCGCCGAGGTCGATACCAATTACATAAGGTTTGTCCATGATTATAAATTATTAGTTGTTAGTTATTTTAACTCCTTCCGCCTTTGGCTCGTCCCCCTAAAACAGGGGGACAATATCGCATTATTATATTTTTGTGCGCTTCCCAAAAAACAGGGGACGATATTGCGTTGTTTTAGCTATTATAGAGGCAATAGTGGTTATCTTTTTATTTTACTTCCAGCGATTGCATATATTAGCATATATATTATACCTGAAAATACTACGAAGTAGCTATTGATAAAACCGAAATTGTCGGCTATCCATCCTTGAATTAGAGGGAGTACACCACCACCGCAAACCATCATCATAAATATACCCGATGCTGCGGCAGTATGTTTGCCAAGGCCTTCGACTGCAAGATTAAATATTGCTCCCCACATAACCGATGTGCAAAGTCCACAAAGTATTAAGAGAAGTATATTTACGGGAACTTCAGCAATGCCAAACGAAATATCAGACTTGAAAACAGGCATATTCACCATAGTTTGAGGTAGTAATATTGCGCAAAGAACTAAAATAGCAGCTATTGATGTTGTGGCTGTAAGCATTGATTTGCTTGAAACTTGTCCACCTATGGCTGCTCCTACAAAACGACCGATAAGCATCAAGAACCAGTAAGTGCCCACAATAGTACCAGCAACAGCAGAATCCATATTTAAATCAGTAGTCATGTAGAGATTAGCAATATTAGGAATACCAACTTCTACACCAACATATATAAATATAGCGATGATTCCGAG
>JAZQRP010000111.1:0-2530 GCA_045629685.1 Candidatus Aphodosoma sp.
ATCCAACGCTACACCACAATGATACATTAACGTAGCAACGGCATTTATCTGCGTTGTCGAACTTGATGAGCTCAATTGATTGGGCATGTTATTCCAATCGTAGTATGTTCCTCCAAAGTTTGCACTTTGAGTTCCATAAAAGTTACAACTATAACTATGATATCCATCTCCTACCAGAGGCCACTGCCAGTAATTCATCACTTGTGCAAGGGCAGTAGCTGCACAACCTGTAACCGTACGTTCAAATACTATATAGTTATAAGGACACTTTTCATTATAAAAGGGAGCTTGATCCCATTTTGTTTTAACAAGGGGCAGAACAATAGGCGTAGCAGTCGTAGATTGGGAAGTCGCTAATTGTTCCCATTCATGAGAAATATGCTCAGCAGGAACGAAACTGTTTTCCTGTGCCCACTTGATTTGTTTGTTATATTCATTTAACCACCACCGTAAATTTTCAGGAATCTCATCTAAAACCAAATTACCCGTATGAGAATAGCCTAAAATAGGACATGACACATCATCAGCTGCAACAATAACAAAACCTTCACCACAGTCACTATTAAAAACATAGAATAAATTCTCGTCTGTATTTTTGAATTGAGAGTACACCATACGTTTTGGTTTAGCTGGGGCTCTCATTATTCCATTGGCATCTACATGTGGAGCATTGATAAAGTTATTTGCTACTTGTTGAGCAATAGTTGGGTCAATAGGTGCTGCTACCAATATGCTAGGTAGTAGTAGCAGCATAAAGAAGAGTGTTTTTTTCATGTATTGCAATTAGTTAAAATTGTTCAGACTAAGACATCTCATAAATTCCTTACATGAAGGACATAATGGCTCTTTTAATGTTGCTTTGTATGATGTCCCACAACAATGACAATATTGATGAGTAGAATCTTCATCTTGTAAGTACTCGGGTAATTTTTTATAAGTACTATACTCAATATAACGTTTCGTTACTCTTTTATCTCCAAACATATCTTGGTATGCAATTTTCTTTCCACTATGAATACAAAATGCAGTAAGTGGTTGCTTGGAAAAAGTACCATCGTTATTTATTCTATTCATTTCTGGTACAGCTTCTTTGCAAATTTCATTTATTTCTTGTAAAGCGTCTCCGTAGATACGTTCTTTTTGGTCAAAATGAGTTCCTAATTCAAAATTATGTTCTTCCGAAGAAGATAACAAATTGAGAGAGGTTATTATCATTTCTTCCTCATTGAAATAACATTTTGTGTGTAATCCCAAACAATAATGCACATAACAACTGTCAATTTCACTGAATTTCGCAATTGCTTTTTTATGCGACTCCTTGTTATAATACACTTGGGATGGCGTGCGTGTAATTATAAATATTGGAACCGAGTACGACTTTTGTTTAAGTTCGTATAAATATTCAAAAATATCACTCTTTTCATCTAAGAAAGGAGAAATCAAGACAATACGCTCGCGTGCTCGTTTGATTATTCTTCTAATGGTTGTAGATAAATCGTTTGTCGATAAAATTTGTATCATGTTTTTCTTAAGATGAAGGAATTTTCTTTTCTCTCAGCAAAGTACACAAAAAAAAGCGTGAACTTTCGTTCGCTTCATTTGAGTTTTGAGGTCTTCGACTACCTTATGTATTCAAATTCTACGCAAAAGCCCACGCCGATAGCGTGAGCGTATATGCTTTTGCTTGAATACATAATGCCGTTTTTAAAAGTGTCGAAGTTTCAAAAACTCAAGTTTGGCTTATAACGCTATATTAAATATGTCGGGCAACGGTATCGTTGCGGATTAACTATAAACTATGAGTGATGATTTATAAAGTAATTTTAGGGGGTTAGTTATTTTATTTTCTAATAAACTTCACAATGCAATCAATACAAATAGGAGTGTCGGAAACTGCATCGACAAACACATTTGCGGGGTGCATATCTTCTAAGTGTAAGCGTTCTCCGATATAATTTACACCTCGTCCATCGCCATTGTCACGAAAGCCCTTTTGAGCTACCATGAGGTCTATCTCATGCTTAGTTGCCAATCGTTTGCAAGTCACATAAGGCTGCGTACAAATAATGCGGAACAATCCCTCTGTATCACGCGTAAAGCCTATCACATTCATAGGCGTTTGCGCAAAGAGTGCATTGTGCAATACGATAGATTCTAATGCTCTGCCCAATGTGGCATAGATGGATGTGCGAAGCTTGATGACAGAGGTGTCGCCATTTTGGTAATAAACTTTGGCTTCTGCTCCTTGGGCAATCATCGGACCGTATTCAGCCTCGATTTCCTTTTCGGCATTATCGAACCATATACCTCTGACTTCTGCCCATTGACGAACCAGTTTCTCTTGAAGTTCGTCTATCTCCCAATTTCCTGGGCTAGTTTGGCTTGCTGGAGCATTTGCACTTGCTTCAAGGCTTGTTCGCGCGTAGCAGCTGACGATGTACGCCCCAATGAGCATCTCACCTGCGCAGCAGAGACCTGCATGCTCCGCTTGATTGAATTGAGTAAGGTTTGTTTTTCCATTGAGTATGTC
>JAZQRP010000112.1:0-12375 GCA_045629685.1 Candidatus Aphodosoma sp.
CCGCTTTCTCTCGGATTGCCTGAGATATAAATTCTGCACCAGACCCACCACATAGTGCCACTCGTTTAACTAATCGGTTGGAAGTTTGAGTATGTCGAATGTATTGTACATTCAATTTATCTTTGATATAATGCAACATTGCGGTTTCTGTAATTGGCAGTTCAAGTTCACCAACACAACCAAGACCAAGTTGTTCATAATCATTTGCTAAAGATAGTATATCTATAGTAGGTTCCTCGTATGGATGGGCTGCGTGAATTGCTGCGACTACCCTGCCAGATTTATCTTTTGGCACAACCATCTCAAGGCGGAGTTCATGTTCAGTATGCAATTTGTCAATTTCACCCACAAATGGATTGCAACCCACTTGCGCTCTAAACGTGCCATTTCCTTCCGATGAATAAGAGCAACAATCATAATTACCTATAGTTCCCGCTCCAGCCGACCACATAGCTTGTCGCACCTGTTCGATGTGCGATTGAGGTACGTATGTCACAATTTTGTAAAGATAATTCTCCTCTGGTGCAAGCACACGAATGTTGTTAAGACCTAATTTTTGCGCAATACGGAAATTTACACCACCAAGGCATTTATCCATATTTGTGTGAGCCGAATATAGCACGATATTATGCTGTATGGCCTTAATAATCACTCGCTCGATATAGTTGCGACCAGTCAGTTTCTTTATACCCTTAAAGATGAGCGGATGATGCGAAATAATAAGATTAGTACCTTTTTCTATTGCTTCATCCAATGTAGCCTCGGTAATATCAACGCACAAAAGCACAGCCTTAACATCTTGACTCACGTTACCCACTTGTACACCACTGTTATCCCACAACTCCTGATAAGCCAACGGAGCCATTTGTTCAATGCAAGCTATAACTTCACTTATTTTTGTCATATATTTTATCTTTCTATTCAATCCACAAAGTTACTACAAAATATTGAAAAAAGCAAATTTTTTGAAATTAACATATAAAATTGGCAGACACCCATTATCGAGTATCTGCCTATATCATTTTATAAAAACTTTCAATAATCACTTATGATTTAAAAACAATAACGAACGCCCAAAGCTAAGTGCCAATCAAACATATGCAATATTGTTTCATATCTATAATTAAGCAAAAAGGCATAACCCGGACGAAAATCTAAAGAGAAACTCAATGGCAAATTAGACATCTTATATCCAGCACCCAACATTGCATTTGCCCCAAATTTTCCAAATGTCACATTTGAACTTGGCAAACCTTGTACCAAACCAATATTAGGACCACCACCTATAAAAGCATACAACCCATCTGTCAATTCTTTATTGTATAAAAAGTTAGGGTTTAACATAAAATCGAAAACATCAATATTCCATGTTGCATAATCATAATATGCACCTTCCATTGCAACTGTGCGTTGAAAACCAATAGCCAAATCAGTTTGAATAGCGAAATTCTCGCTCATAATCTTCTTGTAACTCAAACCATTTAAACCACCTACAACTACACCAAACTCTTGTGATTGTGCAAAAATTCCTGTTGCAAAAAACAGCGACAACACACATAACATAAATTTTTTCATAACGAAATCCCTAAATACGTGTCGGGCGCAACTCTTTTAAGATTAAAAATTTTAGATAAAAAAAAGCGAGAACTTAACTTTCTCGCTAATTGTAGGTATTTTGGCGTGACCTCGGATCTACGAATAAGTCAAGTTCACGCTATTATATACGTGAACATTTTTCGACTTATTCTTTCAAATCCTTAAATTCGCCAAAATTTCACAATTAGAAAGAACAAAGCAAAAATGCTTTAACAAAACAACCTGAGAACGCTACTCAGTGTATTCACACCGCAAAGGTAGAAATTATTTTTCAAACACACAAGGATTTCAATCAAAAAATATCACCCCCAACCCTTGCTTCTTCGCCAATTAAGTTGAAAAAAGGTTTTATAGAAACTATATTGCTCTTTTGTAGGGACACGGCACGCCGTGTCCGCTCGGTCATCAGACCGAAAATCAGGAAAAGCGAAGCGTTCTGGAATATCTGGAATATCCGTTTCAAGAATTCTTAAAAGAGTTCGCACAATATCACTTTCAACTAAATCAACGAATAACCCTAACCTCTCCCATACTACAACATACTATAAATATACCATAAATATATGATAAACATACTATAACCCTATGCGCAGAGTATCTTAAAAGGGAGGTTTACCCCCCATCCACGTTGTTGTTTTCTTGCTTGCAGGTTGCTCAAGGATTGCTGTTTGTATGGTATTATTTGCATACAACAAAAAAAGGACACAATCTGCTGTGTCCTCAATTATAATTAACGTAAATTCAATATAAAACACCGAATGGCATCTGTGTAATCCGTAGAGCGATTTGGACATAGTCAAAGAGCGAATCGAAAAAAATTAAATAAAAACATCCGTGCATTCCGTGAGCAATAAAAGTTATATCGAACAAAAAATAAAATTATTGAATTATACTTATTGCGCCCGATTCGGCTACAACATGATACGGAATACCGATTTCATCCATAATGCTTTTATACTCATCAATATAGCCATGCCACACCCCAGCGGTCAGAATAACTCGTTTAGGGCAAACAAATTCAGTAAATAATCGCTCTGATGGATACACCCCTCGGTCGATTATAAGGTTATCTACTTCAAGTGGTTGTCCATTGTTTTGACGATAACGAAATATATTGGCACGAAGAATGAGATATGATTCGCCTTTAAATGTAAAAGTATTGGTTGTGAGCGCAGTATCGGTAACAATAGTTGGCTCAGAGCACGAATATTTAAGCCAAGTGCGCTCAAGGCGTTCGGTGGCAAAGTCAGGATGATTAGTGAATAAAAGATTCTCATCTCCACCAAAAAGATTCACTACCAAACGATTGGTTTCAGGGATAATAAGCACCTTACTTTGAAAATAGTATATATCACTGACCAATACTACAAATGCAAATAAAAGCACTGAAAAAGAGAAATATAACGGTGCTTTAAATCGCTCCGCAAAGATATTACGTAACTCTACCCAATTGATGCCACAAAAGATAACAAAATAGAGGCAAATGACTTCGAGAAGTGAGAGATATATTTTAATTGTTGAAAATGGTATGGCTACAATTAGGTGGATTATATACTCAAATATCATCACTACATAATTCATTAGCCAGCCTGCTCCGATACCTAAAAAAGGAATATAACTCAAAGGCAACAATGCTATTCCACCAAGAAACAGAAAAGGTGCAAAGGCTGTAACGAAAAGATTAGAGAGAATGAAATATATAGGAAATTGGTTGAAATTGTATATAACTATTGGTAAAGTAAAGATTTGAGCCGATACTGTAACCGCGATAGACGAAAGAATCCAACGAAGAGATCGTGATTTGAGAGTAGATATTCGTTTATAGAACAACGGATAGAAATATACAATACCACAGACTGCCAGGTAACTGAGTTGGAAACCTACGTTGAAAAGTACGTTAGGATTGATAAGAATTAGGATTGTAGCAGAGAGACATAGAGCATGTTTAACACGATATTTCTCGCCCATAACTCTAAACAAGAGCATCATGGAGAACATAAACGTAGCTCGTACAACCGAAGGAGCTAGTCCTGTAAGTAAAGCATACGACCACAATACTATCAACCCTAACACAACTACAATCCACCTACGACGATACGATATTATACTCATCAACCACATAATAATCAAGAATATAAAACCCACATGCATACCGCTAACAACCAAAATATGCGACACTCCAGCGGCAGAGAAGGTATCACGAACATCGTTAGATAGCAAACCCTTTTCGCCCAAAGTGATAGCCGAAATAATGGCTAACTGACTACCCTTCAATCCTACCGATTCTAATTGGTAAATCAGCTTATCGCGCAATAGATAACTGCGCTGAATAAATCCACTGGGTTGCTCAGTAGAAAGATACTTTATATTGTTACCATAAAGATAAGCAGCACCACAAAGCCCATTACGAGCAAGATATTTACCATAATCGAATCCCTCTAGTCCACCATTGTTGGGACGAAGTATTTTGGTATTAATCAAATATCTATCGCACAATTGAGGTGTATCGACTAACGAATCGGTATAGATATTCATTAGTACATTATACCCTATCAAATTCTTGCCAATAGTGTCAGAAGCATAAATTATTTCTGCTTCAGCACGATAGTATGAACCTTTTGAGATAGGTGTAGTTTTAAGTTCAACTATATAAGAGTGAGTGTCAGAAGGTAGTTCGGGCATTTTCTTTTGACGCAATAGCCAACCACCTGCACCAAAGAGAAATAGCGACCATGAGAAAACAAAAATCCACCTTCCGAGTTGGTTAACTCGGAAAGTGGAAAATATCATAAAAGAGAATCCTACGACTATTGCAACGAGAAATAAATTAGTAGCCAACGCAGTATATTCAGCCACGATGATACCTAACGAAATGATGAGGAATAGTCGTGCGAATGTAGTATCAAAATAATTTTTAGATACCCATCGAAAGGATTTATCTATGTTGATCACGAAGCAAGTCGTTGACAGATTTAACAGGGTTGAATGTTTCGATAGGCACTTCTACGAAGATAGTATTCCAATCGCTCATAGCACCATTCCAAAGGCCAGGGAGTTCAAGCACCTTAATGTCGATACCATTTTTAGACTTCATAGAGATGAAACCAGTTTTAGAATCAACATAGTTGAGAAGGTTGAATTTCTCGCCTTTATAGTTGCGTACTGCACAAACCAAATCAACAGGATTGAAGTGAGTTGAATTTTTCATGCAATCAACAGCCTCTTGGTTATTTTTATCGATTTGTGAGCTTTCGAGAATTTGAGGTGAAGTAGTTCCATCGCTATTATAAGTGAGATAAGGACCACCACCAGGTTCACCTTCGTTCTTCACCATACCGCAGATACGTATAGGGCGATTGAACTTATTACGGAGATACTCTTTCAATTCAAGAGCTGACATATTTTTAGCCTCATCCGAGCCGATGCACAATACCTGTTCTGCGTATGCAAGCATAGTAGCAAGGCATTCGTCAGAAACTTCACCTTCGAGTTCGTTCAAGAAACCAAAGATTTGACTTTGTACACGCACAAGAAGACCAGCGATAACCTGTTTATAGTCGATAGTAACTTGTTTCAAGCGGTCAGGCACCACATTGTCGATATTCTTGATGAAGATAACATCGCCATCAAGGTCGTTAAGATTCTCGATAAGAGCACCATGACCACCTGGGCGGAAGAGGATTGAACCATCTTCATTGCGGAATGGAGCACCATCAAGACCAACGGCAAGCGTATCGGTCGAAGGTTTTTGAATAGAGAAAGTTACATTATAGCGTACTTTGAACAAATCCTCATAACGAGGGAGTTCGCTCATAAGGTGTTGTTTGAAGAACTCGATATGCTCAGGCGAAACAGTGAAATGAATTTTCACTTCATTGTTGCGGTTGTTAGTATAGAGAGCACCCTCAACGAGGTGTTCTACAAACGCAGTGCGCACATATTGAGGATATTTGTGGAATTGCAACAAACCTTTTGGTAATGAGCCATAGTTGAGACCCTCTTTGTGAAGAAGGAGGCGAACAATGTCTTTATAATGTTTTTCATCAACCAATTCTTGAATAGATTTGCCCTCTTCAGCAATACATACACGATTAAGAGCTTCGTAGAAAGCAAAATTTTCGCGTTCAACGAAGAATTTTTCGATATATGCGTTATTCGGTTCTGTTGCATCAGAGTTTTCGAACTCAAACAAGTCCTTGAACATACGACTTGCTGCACCAGATGCAGGCACCATTTTGATGATTTCGCCATCGCCTTTAAGATACTCTTTCCAATCGGCAATAAGTTGCTCACGTTCTTTATCATCAAGGCATAAAACACCATCACCAATAGCAGCAGCACCTTTTATTTTCAAGAAAGGATAACCATTCTTGAGGTCATTTACTTGAGTTTCAGCTTTTTCGAGAGTAATACCGATAGACTCAAATTGTTGAACATCTTGTGTTGTAAACATAGTATTAGAATTGAAAGTTGAAAGTTGAGAGTTGAAAGTCAAGAATTTAGTGCCGTAGGCTTCTCTATACTCTACACTCCATACTCTAAACTTTTAAATTATTTTTTACTTTTTTTCTCTTTTTTGTTTTTAGCTTTTACATCCTCTTTATATGACCAGATGTCTTTTTTGTAGATTAAAGCATCGTATGAACCATCAGGAGCCATTACCTCCTTACCATCGGCAGTTTGGCGAGTAGGAACTAAATGATCAAATGTAATAGTTTTCTTTTTCTTGTTATAATCAAGTGTCATTTGAGCATTTTTATCATATTCAAATAAAACACGATGTTGTTTTTTCTTGCCAGTCCAAGGAGTAATAAAAGAAGGAGCTCCAAACTTTATATTTTTTTTAGTAAATGACATTACATCAACCACTTTATGTTGAGTTTCTCCATCGGTAGAAGTCATAAGACCAAACACCAAATAAACCTCTTTATCCTTGAATTTGATAGGTTGTACATCATAATACAAAGCCCCATACCAATCTTTTTCTGCTATATAACCAGCTGTTGCAGGTATTTGTGCCTCACCTTGACTTAATGCATATACAGCCTGATAATCAAAATGTTGCAAGACAGCAAAATACATAGGAGTTCCATCTGTCAACAGGATATTCCATGTGTACATATGGACTTGATTATCACTAGAAAGAAATGTACCGATATTCTTTATTGAAGCCATATCATACCAAAAATCATCAGCTTCAAATATAGCATCAATAACTTTAGCTTGAATTTGATTAGCCAATTGGGCTCTTTTTACATCATCATTAGTTTTTTCAATTTGAGTAAACAAATTTTTGATTTCTCTTTCAGTTTTTGCTTGACCAAAAACCATCATAGTTGCCATAAAAGCAACTAATACGAATAAAATAATTTTTTTCATAGTGTATTATTTAGATTAATTTATAATTCAACATGCATACGCCAGCACCAAATATGACGAGGATTACTTGGATCATTAATACGTTCTGCATCAGGGTTTGGGAAACGATTTGCACCATCACAAGCCATATAGTCTTGCCAAGGAAGTATTGCCCACATACTTTTACTATTAACGTGCATATCGACAATTTGTTGTGCAAGCTCAGGAGATAAATCCTCAGGTGCTCCTCCACCTTGATGCAAAATATTATTGTAGAACCATTGAGTATTCTCACGATTTTCGCGCCACCACATACGCATAGGACTTGTGTCATGCGTACCTGTACAGCAAACCGAGAGATAAGGCACGGTATCAAGATTGACATAACGTTGTGTTGTCTCCTTAGGCATACGTTGCACCTCAAGCGAAAGTATTTGCAATTGACTCATCACATCAGGCACACATGCAGGCACCATACCTAAGTCTTCACCACAAACCAACATATCGGTAGTATTCAACAAAGCAGGCAATTTGCGCATAGCCTCTGAGCTCCATTGATTAGTGTGACGATGATAGAAGTATTCATCGTGAATGCGTTGGATGCACCATTTTTCGTGGTCAGATAATTCGGCAAACGATTGCGATTTCATCACATTGATACGAGGATGATAATAGCCAGCATTTGCGCGGTCTTCAATAAAAATCACTTCACAATAGAGCGACAATAATTTATCAAGAATATCAGCGTGTTTTGGTAATAAACCATTACGTACAAAACTATCTTCCAACTTACGTTGTGTGTCGTATTCAGGTTTAAAGACATAACGATCATGACTACGATTGTTGAAATATGCACCAATAATCTCTTCGGTATTTTCTGCGAATAGACTATACAAATTATGTTTTGTTACATACGGTATAGTGTAACGATCGCGATCAAACCAAAAACCGTAATGCTCTATCTCTGAGACTGACAAAGGCATCGAAGGATTAAAATAACCTAATAAGCCCCATACACAATCTGTAGGAATTTCCCATATACGGAAGAAACCGAGGATATGGTCGATACGGAAAGCATCGAAATAGCGACCCATATTTTGGAAGCGAGACATCCACCACGCATATTTATCTTTAGCCATCTCAGCCCAGTTGTAAGTTGGGAAACCCCAATTTTGACCAGTCACAGAGAAATCGTCAGGTGGTGCACCGGCTTGTTTATCGAGGTTGAATAGTCGTGGATTCACCCATGCATCCACACTTGTAGCACTGATGCCGATAGGCAAGTCGCCTTTAACAACCACGCCTTTAGAATGAAGATATTTAATAGCATCACAAAGTTGAGCATCAAGCGAGAATTGAATAAAATAATAGAGCTCAACCTCTTTTTTATTTTTCTTAATAAACGCATCACGCTTAGCATCACTATATTCGGCATATTCGCCCCATTCTGAGTATTTATCAGTATTATACTTATCTCTTAAACAAGAGAATACGGCATAATCTTTCAACCAATGAGCATTCTCTTTCACAAAAGCCTTAAACTCTTTAGCGGCAACAATTTCGTCATATTTTTCAGCAAAAATATCACGGATATAGTTCCACTTGAGTTCATTTACAGCTGAATAATTGATGGCAGATAACTCGTTAAGTTCTTTAGCCTTAGCGCGATACTCCTTCATCTTCGAAGAGCTATCCAATTTGCCCAATGCCTCCATGTTGAGATACATAGGGTGAAGAGCATACACCGAGTTGGCACGATAAGGATAAGAATCGAGGTCGGTATGAGTCGAAGTAGTATCGTTAATAGGCAAGATTTGAATCAATTTTTGACCACGAGCCACAGCCCAATCAGCCATACGTTTCAAGTCAAGGAATTCGCCAACGCCCCAACCTTTTTTGCTACGCAACGAGAATACAGGGATAGCAACACCTGTGCCATGCCAATTATAATCAATACGAATAGAATTGGTAAACACTTTAGAACCAGACACCAACGGCATACGGCGATTTTCGCCCAATTCCCATTTTACTACTGCATTAGTAGCACGGTCGTATACCACAAATTTGTATTCAGCATGCGTGAGATATGCATTAGCAGGCAATTTTACCCACCACCAACCGCCAACTGACGGAGTAAGAACAACTTTACGCGACTCATCCCAATTGCCAAGGAACTCCTGATTACCGAGCATAGCTACACCTTGTTCTGGTAGTACACCTGGAGCATTGAGTAACAAAAGCACCTCATTCTTTTTGAGTTTAGGCAGAGCCTTTTCCTCTTTTTGACGCATAAGACATTCAGTAAACGCTTTAGTTTCGAATACAGAACGCACTTCACGCCATCCGAATTCATCTTCCACATCCACATCGCCCTCATGCGCAGGCAAATAGCGATATTTAGGAGAATCGAGCAACTGTGTGTTATCGGCATTCACCAATACATATTGGTAGCATATAGCCTTTGATTTAGGCAATTCGAGTTCGGCAGTCCACACCGCATTATGATAATACGACATAGCGTGCATCTCATCACCTATTTTTATATATAAATTCTGTCCAAATTTAGTAGGACAATACAATTTAAAGGAAACCATAATCCTATCCTCCGCATTTTGAGTATCCACAATTGCTACAAACAAGGCAACCCTCTTTCATCACGATTGTGTGTTGATGACATTCAGGACACTCCATAGAATCCATTTGTGTTCCGTCAGGAATATATTTTTTTAGGGCACGTTCAACACCTGCTTTCCAAGTGTTGATAGATTCACTATCCAATTGAAGACTACCTACCAATTTTACTACTTGATCGATAGGCATACCATAGCGCAACACGCCCGAAATGAGTTTTGCATAATTCCAATACTCTTTATCGAACTTATGAGAAAGCCCTTCGACAGTAGTCTTATAACCACGAGTATTTTTGTATTGGAAGTCGTAACGGCGATTACCCTCTTCGTCAGTAGTTTTGATAATTTTACCTTCTGTCACCGATTTAGGCAAAAGGATACCCTCTTCGTCATCGGCAATACCAGTAAAGATTTCATAAGGACGACCATCTTTCAAACCTACGAATGCAATCCATTTTTCTTTTTTATTCTGGAATCGCACGATATCACAATTTAATTCTTTAGGACGTTCGTATTCCGACATCGAGAAGCAAACACAACGTTTCTCATCTTTTTTCTCTTCATCTTTTTTCGATACAGACACAAGTACACCTGAACGTGAACCATCGCGATAGATAGTACAGCCTTTACAGCCAGATTTCCATGCTTCGAGATAAAGTTGCGATACCAACTCTTCGGTAGCTGTAGTAGGAAGGTTGATAGTCACACTGATGCTATGGTCAACCCATTTTTGCACACGACCTTGCATTTTTACTTTTTGCAACCAGTCGATGTCGTTAGATGTAGCTTTGTAATAAGGTGAACGAGCAATGATTTCGTCCAACTCCTCTTGTGTATAATTTTTCTCAGTGTCGATACCATTCACACGCATCCATTCAGCGAATTTGTGATGGAACACGATATACTCTTCAAAAGCATCGCCCTCTGGATCGATAAAATCAATGCGCACATTAGTGTCGTTAGGATTTACCTTACGACGACGTTTATATACAGGCATAAACGCAGGCTCGATACCCGAAGTAGTTTGAGTCATGATACTTGTTGTACCTGTAGGTGCGATGGTCAAACAAGCAATGTTACGACGACCATATTTCACCATTTCTTGATACAACGCTTCATCTTGCGCTTTGATACGAGCTACGAATGGGTTATTCTCTTCACGTTTAGCATCATAGACCTCAAATGCACCACGTTCTTTAGCCATTTGTACACTTGAACGATAAGCCTCAACAGCAATCACACTATGCACTTTTTCCGAGAATTCAGTAGCCTCTTCTGTTCCGTAGCGCAATCCAAGTGCAGCGAGCATATCGCCTTCGGCAGTAACACCAACACCAGTACGACGACCTTTTAGTGTTTTATGCATAATCTTCTCCCACAATTCATACTCAGTACGTTTTACGATATTATCTTCAGGGTCGGTTGCTATTTTTGCAAGAATCTTCTCGATTTTTTCAATTTCGAGGTCGATGATGTCGTCCATAATACGTTGCGCCAAGCCCACATGTTTGCGGAATAAATCGAAGTTGAATTTAGCTTCAGCCGTAAACGGATTTTCTACGTATGAATATAGGTTGATAGCCAACAAACGGCAACTATCGTAAGGGCACAACGGAATTTCGCCACAAGGGTTAGTCGAAACAGTGCGGTAGCCGAGATCGGCATAGCAATCAGGCACAGATTCACGTAAGATAGTATCCCAGAACAAAACGCCAGGTTCAGCACTACTCCACGCATTATGGATAATTTTATTCCATAAAGCCTTAGCATTCACCTTTTGTGATACCATAGGTTCGTTCGAATAGACAGGATATTGTTGTGTATATTCCTCTTCGTTCTCTACTGCACGCATAAAGTCATCATCAATCTTCACCGATACATTCGCACCAGTCACTTTACCTTGCACCATTTTAGCATCAATGAATTTTTCAGAGTCAGGGTGTTTGATAGCAACAGACAACATCAATGCACCACGACGACCACCTTGTGCTACCTCACGAGTTGAGTTTGAGTAGCGTTCCATGAAAGGCACGATACCTGTTGATGTGAGAGCCGAGTTTTTAACAGGCGAACCTTCAGGGCGAATGTGAGTCAAATCATGACCCACGCCACCACGGCGTTTCATCAATTGTACTTGTTCTTCGTCAATTTTGAAGATACCACCATACGAGTCAGCCAAGCCATCTACGCCAATAACGAAACAGTTAGATAACGATGACACTTGGAAATTGTTACCAATACCCGTCATTGGACTACCTTGTGGTACGATATAGCGAAAGTGATCAAACAAATCAAATAACTCCTGAGAGTTGAGCGGATTAGGATATTTCGCTTCAACACGTGCAATCTCATTAGCTAAACGCCAATGCATATCAGCTGGTGTACGTTCATACAAATTGCCTTGTGAATCCTTTAAGGCATATTTATTTACCCATACTTGGGCAGCCAATTCGTCGCCACCAAAGTACTCTTTCGAAGCCTTACGAGCCTCTTCTTCATTGATTTTTATAGGTTCCACAATATATATAATTAAGAATTAAAAATTAAAAATTTTCCATTACAAGTAAACATTATCTATTATCTATAATATGCTATTTATAATATATTTCGGTTAACTTTCTGTCAATCATTTTTAAGAAAGTTTTCTAAAACCGCACATTTCGGACAATAAATCACCTTGCAAAAGTACAATTTTTTTATAACATAACAAAAGAAAAAACAACTTTTTTTTACGTAATTTTACTAATACTTTGCAAAGATAATACAGATTGCCTTATAGTATATTTATCCT